>JBGQHD010000569.1:0-4281 GCA_041497795.1 Planctomycetia bacterium | reverse complement strand
CGGCCTCGTCCTGCACCTGGGGCGGCCGGGCGTGGGAGCTGTCTATCTTGTTTATGACGACGATCGGCCGCACCCCGCACTCCAGGGCCTTGCTGAGCACGTAGCGCGTCTGCGGCAGCGGCCCCTCGGCGGCATCGATCAAGAGGACGGCCCCGTCGGCCATGCGGACCACGCGCTCCACCTCGCCGCCGAAGTCGGCGTGGCCGGGCGTGTCGATGAAGTTGATCTTCACCCCCTGATACGGGATGGCAATGTTCTTGGCCAGGATGGTGATGCCCCGCTCGCGCTCCAGGTCGTTGGAGTCGAGGATGCAGTCCCCTTGCAACTGGCTGTCGCGGAACTGGCCGCTCTGCCGCAGCAGGGCATCGACCAGCGTGGTCTTGCCGTGGTCCACGTGGGCGATAATGACGATGTTCCGAATGTCGTTGCGACGCATGGCAGCAGATAGAACAAGACAGTTGAAATTCGTGAGCCGAATCCGTGCGGCGGCTGCACGTCAGCAGCCAGCCAGTTTAGCCGCGAGCCAACGGCGAGCGATGCAGCGAAGCCGTGCGGGGGGGGGCCGCGTATCGTAACAGAATCCGGCGGCGAATGGCACGTCGGTTTGCGACTTCGGCAACGATCTCTTGCGGAAAGGGGCCCGGAAGCTGCGACGGCGGGACGTAGCGGCCACCGTAAACAACGAAAGCGGCCACAGGGCCGCCACCGCCGTGAATTGTAGATGAAATCTGCTCCGTGGCTAGGCCAACGCCAGCAACGCCAGCGCGCCGTCGGGATGCCGGAAAGTGTCGCGTTTCGGACTTCGCCGGCGGCCGTCCCCTGGGCGCGGGCTCTACGGCACGGTCCTCGCCATTTTCCGCGGCAAAACAGGCATTCCGTAACATCCGTCCGGTTCTGCCGCATAGCTTGGCATGGTGCTTGCGTTTCATCCCGCCGAGAGCGCCGACCCACAGACTTTTTGCCCACAACCGAGACCCTAGACGACCTCCAAGGAACCGCCATGACCGGTATCACCCTCGCCGCCCTGCTGCAAGTTTCGCTGGCCGTGGCCGACATGCCCAAGGCCACGTCCGCGCCCGTCGCGACCCCCTACGACCAGGCGATGAAGTCCGCCGAGTCGGGCAAGCCGATCCTGATTCTGATCGGGGCCGACTGGTGTCCCTACTGCAAGGTCGTGCAGCGCGACGTGCTGCCGGTGCTCCAGGAGCGCGGCCTGATGGAGAAGGTGATCTACGTCTACCTGGATTACGACCGCGACCGCCAATTGGTCGGCAAGACGCTGCGGGGTGAAATCATCCCCGAGATGATCATGTTCCGCAAAACCGAGGGCGGCTGGAAACGCAGCGACATCAGCGGCAGTTACAAGGTGGCCGAGATCGAGCCCTTCATCAAAGCCAACCTCAAGGAGGCTGAGCTGCCGCCTGCCGCGAAGGCCGAAGCGGCTCCGGCGGTTGACAAGAAACCCGTGGGCGAGCCGGCTCCGGCCGACAAGGTCAGCGAGCCGAAAAAGTAGGGTGGGCAACGCCCACCAAAACCGCGGCGATCCGGGCAGGAAGGATGCCTGCCCTACGGCGTCGGCGCACCGCGGAACATGAAGTACACCGCCCCGCACAAGCACAGCCCCGCCCAGAGGAAGTCCCACCGCAGGCTCTCGCGCATGTAGAGCACGACGAATGGCACGAACACCGAGAGGGTGATGACCTCTTGCAGGATCTTGAGCTGCGGGAGCGTCAGCTCGGTCGAGCCGATGCGGTTGGCCGGCACCTGGAGCAGGTACTCAAAGAGCGCGATCCCCCAGCTCACCAGCGCCGCCACCAGCCAGGGCTTCTCCCTCAAGTCCCTGAGGTGAGCGTACCAGGCGAACGTCATGAAGACGTTGGAAGCGATGAGCAGCAGCGTGGTGCGGAGAAAGACGGACATGGAGGCGTGCCCGCGAGGAACGGAAACTAGCCCGACGCGCAAGCGAGGGAGCGGCGCGATGGACTCCGAGTCGTGCGCGGCCCTCCCTCGCTTGCGCGTCGGGCTAGTATGGATTTGACAGAGCCCAGCCAGCCCCACTTACGACGGCATAACTCTAGCCATCCGGCCGCGAGCCGCGAAGGCCAGAATGAAAGCTCGCCGCTGGTGAATCGTAGGGCTGGTCAGCGTGCCGCACGCCAGGCTTCTATCTGCTCGGCCACGGCCTCGATGATGGCTTCCAAGGCCCCCGGCGCCAGCACGGCGATCGTCTCCTGATAGATGCCCGTGTCGTACAGCCCGCGCGGCGGCAGGTAGGCGGGCCGGGCGCCGCCGGCGAGCACGCAGACCACCAGCGGCGTGTCCGGAAAACGGGATCGCAACTCGGTCTGAAGCAAGCTATACGGCTCTCCCTCCACGGCCACCCAAATGGCCCGGCCGATCTGCCACATGACGATGGGAAAGTCGAATGCCTCGCCAGTAATGCCGGCCAGCCGCACCAGCCGGCGGTCCATGCGCTCGATCATCGACCGGGCCTCGGTGGCGCCCGCCGTGTCGCCGGCGGAGCGGGCCGCCGCCTCGCGCTCTTGCCACTCGCGGCGCTCGGCCAACGTCGCCTCGCGAGTCGGCAGGCCCGGCCGATACCGCAGGGTGATCGTCCACCGCCGCTGCCGCCAGCGCGAGTTGGCCGCCGATTCTGCTTCGCTCAGCGGCCGATGCGCCCAAGTGCCGATCGTCGCGCCGGAGACGACGGGGCCGGTGTACTCAAACTGCGTGCTTGGCGGCGGTAGCGCCTCGATGGCCGTCAGCGCCGCATAGCCAAGCTGCCGGCCGTTGCGATCGGCCACGGCTGTGTCGCCGACGAAGCCCTCGCGCGGGCCAAGCTCGCCCGAGGCGCCTTGCAGGAACACGCAAGGAGCGGCCATCGCATGTTCGACGACCTCCCGCATCGCGCCGGGATAGTCAGGGCTGATCAACGTGTTGTCCCAGGCCAGCGTCGTTGGATGGCAAGCGTAGTTGACGATCGTGGCGAGCAGCCGCCCGTCGTCCGCCGTCGCCCGAACCACCAGCACCGTGTCATCCGCTTTGCCGGCCGGGTTAAAGCCGCAGACGAATTGCCGGCTCTCCTCGTCCCACATGTCCCGATGGGCGGCCAACTCGCAGCGGCCCACGCCATAGGTAAGCGTGGCCGGCGCGGCGTTCCGACGAGCTTCGATTACAAGCCGAGCGACCTTCCGGGCTAGGTCATCGAGGTACGGCCGGATCAGCTCTCCGCCGGGCAGCGACTCGCGCTCTAGCCCCATCAGCCCGGCGGCATGCGTGTGCGAGAAGGTGACGACCAGCCGCCGCGGATCGAGCTTCGCCGCCTGGCAGACGTGCGCCGTCAAACTGTGCAGCTCGCCGGCCCACAGCAGGCAGTGATCGAGTGCGACCAAGACCTGTTCGTCGTCCCCTTCGACAGCCGCGTCATTTAGCGCTTGAAAGCAGATGGCTGTGGCCGTCAACGGCCGATGCACGCCGGTCGCCCGGTCGTGCGCTGCTGCTCCCCACATGCGGTGATAGATGCCGACGGGCGGCGTGATGTCGCAACGGGCGATGCCGAAGCGGCAGCGGCTTTGCGGGGAGGTGATGTGCATGGCGTCAGTATAGCCATGCACGCTCGTGGGGCACGTTTTCAACGTGCTGTATTCACGACACTGAGCGACTCTTTCGCTGCGTCGGCTGCCGGCGCATATCTAGGACGCTACGGCAACGAGATCCTAATCTCTCGCGGTCCACGCCCCGGCGGTATCGTGAGCTTCGTGTAACTAACGGCGGCGTCCGGAGCCAGCGAACGGAATTCCATGACGACGTGCGCTGGCTCAACGTAGCTGTAATTGAGACCATACGGCCCAGACCGACCACCGCATGGAACGTCGAGGATCGACTCACCGCCTGGTCGCACGACGGGCCGACGGAATTCTGCCCCAGAGGCCGCTCCCTCGCGAACCACAGCGTCTGCTTCTTCCTCATGCCAGAGAATGGCGAAACGGAGGGACGTCGTATCGATTGGCTCTGAGGCGGCGACACGGACCGTTAACGGAAACGATCCGCTCCACACCGCGACGACGGCGAAAGGAGCCAGGAGCGCCAAACACGTCAGCGCTGCAAGGACGATGGCTATCGTGCGCTTCGACATACTGCTGATCTCATGCGCGCAGCGAGCCACCGGCCGGCTTATGCCGGCCGCTCGCCGGGTTAGCTCATGATCTCCTTCACCACGCGACCTGAGACTCCCGTGAGCCGGAAATCGCGGCCGGAGTAGCGGTAGGTGAGCTTTTCGTG
>JBGQHD010000568.1:0-4282 GCA_041497795.1 Planctomycetia bacterium | reverse complement strand
TTCTCCGGCAACACGACGTACCCTGCAGCGTCGTGGCACCCTCGCTGGTGCCGACCGTCAGCTGTGCCCACCAAGTTGCGCCGCTGCCGGCGCGCGAGCGCGAGAATCTCGACACCAGTCTCGGCCCGCGGCGCGTCGGCTCGCGCCGAATTGACAATTCCCCCTCCCCCGATACGATTTAGCGCAGCAGCCGCGGTTCTGGCACCAGCGGCTGGTTTTTTGTTGCTGCCGCACATACGCGGCCCCCTGCCAAAGCCCCTGCGGAGTCCTCTCGAACTCCCTTCACGCCAATATATGATTGAATCATGACGCAGATCCAGCAGGCCCGTGCCGGCGTCGTCACGCGCGAGATGGAGTTCGTGGCCGACCGCGAAAACCTCAAGCCGGAGGTCGTCCGTGACGAAGTCGCCGCCGGGCGGATGGTTATTCCGGCCAACAAGGAGCATCTCAAGAAGCGGCTGGAGCCGATGGCCATCGGCATCGCCGCCCGCTGCAAGATCAACGCCAACATCGGCAACTCGGCCGTCACCAGCAACGTGGACCAAGAGCTGGAGAAGCTGCACATGGCCGTACACTTCGGCTCCGACACGGTGATGGACCTCTCCACCGGCAAAGACATCGACCGCATCCGCACGGCGATCATCGACGCCTCGCCCGTGCCCATCGGCACCGTGCCGATCTATCAGATGCTCGAAGAGTTGGGCGGCACCATCGAAGACATGCGGCCGCAGCACTTTCTCGATATGGTCGAGCACCAGGCCAAGCAGGGCGTCGATTACATGACGGTGCACGCCGGCGTGATGCTCGAGCACCTGCACCTGACGATGAACCGCGTGACCGGCATCGTCAGCCGCGGCGGCAGCCTGATCGCCAAGTGGATGATGGCCCACCGCCAGCCCAACCCGCTGTACACGAGCTTCGAAGACCTCTGCGACATCATGCACGAGTACGACGTGACCTGGAGCCTGGGCGACGGGCTACGGCCCGGCTCGATCGCCGACGCCAGCGACGACGCCCAGTTCGCCGAGCTGCGCGTGCTCGGCAAGCTGACCGAGCGCGCCTGGGCCAAGAACACCCAGGTGATGATCGAAGGCCCCGGCCACATCCCGATGCACCAGATCCAGATGAACGTCGAGCGGGAGATCGAGTGGTGCCACGGCGCCCCGTTCTACGTGCTCGGCCCGCTGGTCACCGACATCGCGCCGGGCTACGACCACATCACGAGTGCTATTGGTGCAGCCCTGGCCGGCTGGCACGGCGCCTCGATGCTCTGCTACGTGACGCCCAAGGAGCACCTCGGCCTGCCCGACCGCGAAGACGTCAAGCAAGGGGTCATCGCCTACAAGATCGCCGCCCACGCCGCCGACCTGGCCCGCCAACGCCCCGGCGTGCAAGACCGCGACAACGCGCTCAGCCGTGCCCGGTTCGCCTTCGACTGGAACGAGCAGTTCCGCCTCTCGCTCGACCCCGAAACCGCCCAGCGAATGCACGACGAAACGCTGCCGCAAGACGTCTTCAAGAGCGCCCACTTCTGCAGCATGTGCGGGCCGAAGTACTGCTCGATGAAGATCACGGAAGATATCCGGGCGATGGCGAAGGACGGGGAGCCGCTGACGGTGGCGACGGGCTAAAACGTGGCCGCGTGCTGTCGTTCTGAGCGCAGCGAAGAATCTCGACGCGGCGTGAAGTATTCGCGGATGATTCCTTAGTATTCGCCGGGCATTTCACCACCCACCAAGAAAGGGAAAAACGTGAGCACATATCAACTCGGCAAGGATTTACAGATCATCAACGAAAAGCTGGATAGGCTTATTGGGAAAAAGTGTGGTTGCGCGGATGGCGCTGTCAAAACGCACGAAGTTAAGATCAGTCGGTCCGTGTTACGCATTTTCCTAGAACAGTTCCATTATCTTGCCGATGTCGCTTCGGGAGCAGTAGACGGTGTCTCCTGGGAGCAATTTCGGGCTAAGTATGAGGCCACAATTGGGTCGAAATGGTGTTGCAGGTGTGATGACGAAGTGGGTGGCAGGGGTTGCTTTACCCTTCGAGCGTTGACGAGAGAGGATGCGCTCGTTTCGTGCGTCGCGCAAAACTCGTCCTCCTGTGGTTCAAGTGTAACGGCGGGTAGGTGCGGTCCATCGGACAATTGCACGAACCTAGCGTCAGATGACGCGAACGCTTCCGAAGCCAGTTAGCGTTCCTCTCGAACGCCGGGTGGAACGTATGAACGACGCCAACAACTACGAGTCTCGGCTGTGGGAGCTCCTTAAGAAGGAGAACCTGGCGGACTTGTCGCAGTTCCATCGGCAGGGCTTCTTTGACGAAGTGCCGCTGTACTCGCGAGCGTCCGACGTCCGGTTCTTGCCGGATGACGAGCGCTTGGCCAACAAGATTCTGCTGCGATTCGCCCTCAAGTTTCTGAACTCGATCGTCGCCTACGAAGAGCACCGCACGGGATACTTCGCCGCCATTACGGTTTCCGACATCTCGACGGGCCTTCTCGTCCCCAATCTGTTCGTCTGGTGCGGCCCGATCCGCCAATTGAAGGGCAAGCTGGCCCTGGATGACCCAAGCACGCGTTTTGGCAAACAAGTCAGGAAGACCGTGAGAGAACTGCGATTGAGTGAGTCGTTTGATGTCCTTGAGGAGACTGCGACAACGCCCGAAAGCACGCGTGTATTCGTCGCACCCGCCCGAGCGCCCTATCGAGGGTTCGCCGCCTTGGACGATTTTCGCCAGGTCGCAAGAGTTTCGGGCTAGCAGGGCAGACCATTCTGCCCAAGCCACCCGCCGCAGACGCACGCTGAACCTTGATGGAATAACGGTGTCTCTGTGAATCATTGGTTCATTAAGATGAGGCACCGGCCATGGATTTCGACAAGAGATGGTCTCCACTGCGGCATCTATACCCATGGGGACGGACCGTTGAACGGATAATCGGCACACTAGCCATTCCACGGCTTGATGGGCCCGTGATGTACGTCGCCTCGGATTACGGAGGTGAGCACGGGGCAAGCCTTTATGAGACCTTTTCGGTTCTCTACCTCGATGTGGAAGCTTCTTCCGAATGGGATCGCGGCCGTCGAGCAGTTCGCCAACAATTCCTTTCGGACGGGCGCAGGATGGCATTCAAAAGCCTCAACGATGGCAGGCGCCAGGATGCACTTGTCCCATTCTTGGATGCGGCGAACCACATTGTGGGGATTTCACTCACCCTTGCGGTGCGGAAGTCCATCCAACACCTCTGTAGTGACGAAGAGTTCTTCGCGTACACCAAGCAGCGACTGACCCTTGATACAGGATGGAAGTACCATTCGTTTGAACGAATGCTGCGAATCATTAACCTTGTTACGATGCTATACGGTGGCCTCTCCAAGCAAGGGCAAAGCATCTATTGGATATCCGACCAGGATTCCCTATTTGCGAATGAGCGCCGCTCGCAAGATCTGAAGAAGATCTTGGACCGCTGGTCCAGCCACTATGTGACTCATTCACTCGGCGAATTGGGCGTTGGGACGACCACGATCGATGAGGGCGACAGGATTGACGAGGATCTCAATGCTATTCCCGATTTGATGGCGGGAGCCGTCGCGGAAGTGGTTACTGCATTGGCCCAAGCTTACGGCGGGTCTGTCCCAGTGAAGCTCGCGGTCCCATTCGACAAGGCACTTACACCGAAGGCCGACCTGATCTACTCATGGATCACGGACAACCAATACGAACTACAGCGGGCCGTTATTCTCGTTGAGAAGAGCGAACCCAGGGGCTTCAGCGTATCCAAACTGGAGTGCTCAGCATAACGAGGTGGCCGGCGGGCGGGTGGCTGGGGCAGAATGCCCCAGGCGTGTCGCGGGTTCGCCGGCGAGCGCCATCGCACATGGCACGATCTCGAAGGCATCCTGAAGCCCCGGCGGCGGGCGGGTGGCTGTGGCGAAGCCACAGGCGGCGATCCGTCGGAACGTAAATCTCCGGCTCGCCAATGGTTATGTTGAGGTCGTTCGCAGGTAGAGTAGGCGTAGACGGGCCAAGGTGGCGCGTCCGGATATGCTGAAGCATAAGCTTACTGCTCCTGTGGCTTCGCCACAGCCACCCAGGGCCAAACATCCACTCTGCACCCTTTTTGGGAGGAATTCCTATGCGTCTGTCTCTGTTGGCAGCACTCACGGTCGTGCTGCTCGGTTCAATCCCTGGCGTTGCCGGCGCGCAAGGTAGCGCGGTTGAGAGAAAGATAAGCAGCCAGGTCATCGCAGCCGTCGAAAAGGAGCTGGCCCGGCTCAAGGCC
>JBGQHD010000567.1:0-4285 GCA_041497795.1 Planctomycetia bacterium | reverse complement strand
CGGCAGCGCTTTGCGCGGGTCTTCAAGGTAGATCACGCGCGTGACGAACCTACCGGCTAGGGCCTGGTCCAGATCGTCCTGGCCCATCACCACGGGGATCGGGAAGCGGTGCGCCATGTTCGGCGGCGGAAACGTGCGGTCGATGACTTCGATCGTGGGATAGACTTCTTCCCCTTCGTGTCCCGGGATGTTGGTCACCCGCAGGCGGTACACTTGGCCCACGAGCAGCCCGGCGGTGACGCGCGGCGCCTGCGGCTCGAAGCGTCCGGCCGAAGGCAGCGCGATCAGCGTGCCGGCCGGCCCGGTGATCCGCACGCCTTGAATGCAAAACCATGGCCCGCCCCGCTGGAGCTGCGCAGTCCCAATCGCTCCCGGTGGCATCGTCGCATGATGGAGATAGTGACCGGGCGGAGCCTGCGGAAACTGGCCGTGCACGGGGCACGTCCCACCGAGACTCGCGGCCGCCACCATCGCCACCATGGGCGCAATCTTCCAGCGGGGCAGGGCCATGGGCAAAAGACTTCGGATTTCAGATCAGACTTCGGATCTCAGATTTCAGATCTCAAATGTCAGATTCAGACAACAGCCATTCCCTCGCACCGCGCGGCTGCCGCTTGCGGTTTAGCCCGCCTAGTGCGGTATCGACTCCATGTGCTCCTGCGGCGGCACGACCGGGTGAGGGTAGCCGCCGCCCGGCATCACCTGCTCGTGGATGTACATCGTGTTGGGCGGCTGCGGATAGTAGAAACCGGGCTCCTGCTTGACGTGGATGTCCATGTGCGGGACGGGCGCCGGAATCTGGTTCTGCGTGTGGTTCGTGATCGAGTGCATCTGCAACCCGGCCGGCGCGCCCAGCGGAATGTGCGGCGGACCCGGCAGGCCGATCGGCGTCCCCACGTACGGCATGCCATAGGGGATCGTCGTCACGCCGGAGATAAAGCTCGGCGTGGTGGTCGGCTGGCCATACTCGGGCACCGGGGGCATCGCCGCGGCGTCGCCGCCCTCTTGGTAGCCCATGGCCTTGATCTTGGCGCCCATCGGCGCGGCCGGCTCGCGGATGTCCTTGTTGCCCATGCGGATAATGGCCAGGATCGTGCCCTTGCGGTCGGCCTCCACGATTGGGTCCACGCCCGGATCGAGCCGCGTGCTGGACAGCTCCTCGACGCCGGCCTGGGCCAACTCCTGATGCTCCGGATCGGGCAGGTAGATCACCTTGGTGACGAAGTTGCCGGCCACCACCTGGGCGAAGTCCTGAGCGGTGAACTGGGACGGAACCTTGTTGTGAGCCAGGAAGGCCTCGGTCTTCGGCGTGGACGGGCCGATTTCCAGCGTCGGGTAGAACGTCTGGTCTTCCAGGCCGGGCACGTGCGTCAGCTTCAGGCGGTAGATCGCGCCCTGGGCGAAGTCCATGTTGGCCGGGGTCACCAGCGGCTCGGGGCTGAACATTCCGTCGCGCGAAATCTGCCAGTGCATCCGCATCGCACCGCCACCGGCGCCCGGCGGACCGATGAACCGCACCTGCGAGATCGCCATCGGCGACTGGAAGCCGGTCGGGGCGACATTCATCACCCCCGGACCAGGGCCGCCGACGCCCGGACCCGGCTGCATCATCATCTGTGCGGGCGGCAACACATAGGGAGGCGGCGGGCCTTGTTGTTGGTGGTGTCTGCCGCCGGGACCGGCGAAGCCCTCGGGGCCCTCGGGGCCGCCGCCGGGCAGGCCATGACCGCCGCCGTGGCCGCACGTCGGGCACTGGCAGCCGGCCAGAGCCGTCAGAATCACCAGCGTCGCCATTCCCGTCAGGTACCTCATGGTTTCCCCCTGGTACGTTGCCGAGGGCGCTCCGGCCCCCGCCGCGCTTGCGCGCGAAACTCATCACAGCGTCTTGCAGCGGCGCCTGGACCGCGCGCGGGCACGGTGGCACTAGCTGGCGTGGACCGCCTCGCGGCACGTCCCTAGAATGCCGCCCGCGCCGACGCGCAGCCGGGCCGCATTCCGGGCAGTCCGCGACCGAAGCCTCTTCGTGGAAACGCGGAAGCACGCCTCTGAGGCATAAGTTCGGCGTGGCGAAACAGGTTTCTTTGGCAAAAGCGGAAAAACCCGCGCATGAGACAAACCGTCCCCAGCCGACAGCACCGGCAATGCTGGCACGATCGCGAAGGGCAATCGCGGCACGTGGCCACGTCTCTCCGAGACGCGAATGCGAGTCTCGGAGAGACTCGCCCACGTGACGGGTCACCTGTCAATCTGAGCGCAGCGCAGACTCTCGGGCGGCGTGCGAGACCCTTCGCTCCGCTCAGGCCGACCGTTAACCAGTCGCCGCCCCGGACGGTGATCGCGCTCCTGCTGCTAGCGACAGCTCTGGGGTGCGGCCGGCACGAAGGCAAGACGGCCGCGCGCGCACGGCCGGCGCAGCCGTCGGCCAGCCAGGCCGCTCGGTTGACGAAGGCGGAAGGCGACGGCGCCAGCAAGCTGCGCCTGGCGGCGCAAATCTTGGAAGAGCACCCCGTGCCGTTGTCGGCCAAGGTCCGTCAGACCGTCAACGTGCTGGGCCACGAGATGCGCGGTGCCGGCGACTACTGGCAGATGCCCCAGGCCGCGGAGGGAGCGGTCGTGACCGTGCTGTCGCGGATGGAGCTGCGGCTGCAGATTCACGACCGCACGGCCACGTGGAAGCAGATCTGCGACGGCAAGTACCTGTGGACGGAAACCAAGGTGCCCGACGAGGAGAAGAGCTTGACCCGGCCGGACGGCGAGCCGGGCTACAGCACCCGGCTGGATCGCGTGGACCTGGCCGAAGCGGCGCAAGCCCAGGTGCCGTCGCGCGGAGAGAACCGGGCATTGGCCGGCGCGCTTTCCGGCCTGCCGCAACTGCTGCGCACGCTGGCGGGCACCTTCGATTTCTCCCCGCCGCAAAGCATTCGCATCGGCGACGTCAACGCCTGGCTGCTGGAAGGCCGCTGGAAGCCCGCGGTGCTGGGCGATCTGGTGCCCGAACAACGGCCCGCGACGGCACTGGGCGAGATCGACCTGGGCTTGCTGCCGCCGCGGATCCCCGACCGGGTCAAGGTTTATTTGGGCCAAAACCGGTCCGGCCCCTGGGTGGGCGACTTGGCTTCCCGGCGCGTGCCTCCGCCCGACCTGTTTCCCTTCCGCATCGAGTACAGCCGCCAGGCCGCCGACTCCGACGAGGTGAGCCAGGTCCTCAACCTCGAGGTCTACGACGTCGCCTTCGACGACGACACGCTCCGCGCCGACAAGTTCACCTTCAAGACCGGCAGAAAACACCACAATGCCACGCCGCGGTTCGTGCGGGCCTTGAAGCGCAATGCCCGTTAGCGGTCCGTCACTAATTCGGGTAGGTGCCGCTTGCCGAGCGGCACCTGCGTGGCGGCGCCGAACAGTTTGTCCCGCCCGGCAGGCGGGACCTACTGGCGGACAGCGAGATGAATCACCGCCAGGCCGCGGAAGCTCTGTCGCTGCGTCACGCGGCAGGGAAGGCCCCGCTGGGCGAGTCCCTCGCGGAGATCGCGGGCCAGCCGTTCGATGGGCTTGGGATGGTTCGGGTAAATCGCCTCGGGCGAGCGGAAGATGAACCAGCCGCCGCCGCCGGCCTGCACCTGGCCGGCGGCGCCGGGCGGGAGCCAATGATCGTCGCGCAGCGTCAGCGGGACCCGCACTCGCCCGCCGTCGAGCGCGTACGGGCCACTGATGGGAAATAGCAGATACTGCCGCAGGGCCTGCTGATCGTCGGCGCCCTGGGTCGAGTTGCCTTTCGTTCGATGTTCGATGTTGGATGTTGGATGTTCGATGTTCGGCGCTTCGATCAGGTCGGCCCAAAGAAAGACGGCTTGCGGCCCCTCGCGATCGTGCTCGCGCACGAACTCCACGGCCCCGCGCCAGTCTTCGGCAAAATGTCCGGTAAAGCTGGGCTCGACCGCTACCGCAGGCGCGTCCGCGTCGTCGCTCCATCCGCTGGGCCGCGTGGGCATCACGTAGATCGCCAGCGCGGCGAGCAGGAGCCCCCAGCCCCAATGCTGCCGGCAGGCGAGGCCGACCCCCCAGGCCGCCGCGACCGGCAGGGCGACGGAGCTGGCCATCAAATAGCGGGGATAACAGACGTGCGCGAGGCCGGCGTACGTCAGCAGCGCCGCCACCCCCAGCGGCACCAGATACCAGCAATAACTGGTAGCACTGTGGCGCATGCTCTTCAGGCAGGGTATTGTTTTTTACCAGCTCAACAATGCGCGCATTCGGCTGTTTGTTTTCCCACGCAATAGCGCCT
>JBGQHD010000566.1:0-4290 GCA_041497795.1 Planctomycetia bacterium | reverse complement strand
TGCACACGCTCACGCTAGCCCATCCGCTGGCCAGCCTCGGCCCCGTCTACGAGAAGGCGTTCAACCTCGCCCCCGTGGCGCGGCCCGGCGATGTCACCACGCCCAACAACACGCGGCACGACGACGACTTTCGCCAGGTGCACGGCGCCTCGTACCGGCACGTGCTGGACTTGGCCGACTGGGATCGCGGCCTGGCCACCAGCATGCCCGGCCAATCCGGCCAGCCCGGCAGCCCGCACTACGACGATCTGCTGCCGCTGTGGGCTGAAGGGCGGTACTTCCCGCTGGCCTATTCCCGCGCTAAAGTGGAAGCGGTCTCGCGCCATCGCTTGCAACTTCGGCCATAACACCCAATATTGCGAGATGAGGACGCTGCTCAGAGTTTTTGCCCGCGAATCACGCGAATCTGCGCGAATGTCGCTTACATTCGCGTTGATTCGCGTCATTCGCGGGCCATAATCCCTGCCAAGACTTGCTCAACTCCGGCTGCATCAAGCCCACGCACGAGACAACCTACCCCATGCATGCTTTCGAGTACGAAGCGCCCACCACGTTGAAAGAGGCGGTGCAGCGCCTGACCGGGCACAACGGCAGCGCCCGGCCGCTGGCTGGCGGGACCGACCTGATCGACCAGATGCGCGTCGGCCGGCTGACGCCCGCCGTGCTCGTGGATGTCAAGAAGATCGCCGAGCTAAACGTGCTGGCCGTCGATGCCGTCGGGCTGCACGTGGGCGCGGCCGTGCCGTGTTACCGTATCTACCAGCATCCGGCAGTTATCGAGCAATACTCGGCGCTGGCCGACAGTTGCCGGATCATCGGCGGCATCCAGATTCAAAGCCGGGCCAGCATCGGCGGCAACCTGTGCAACTCGGGGCCGGCCGCCGATTCGACGCCCAGCATGATCGCCCTGGGGGGCGTCTGCGTCATCGCCGGCCCGGCGGGCACTCGCGAAGTGCCGGTCGAAGCGTTTTGCACTGGCCCGGGCAAGAACGTGCTGCGCCCCGGCGAGCTGCTGGTGGAGATTCGTTTTCCCCCACCGCCCAAGAACAGCGGGTCGCATTATCGCCGGCTGATCCCGCGCAACGAGATGGACATCGCCGTCGTCGGGGTGGGGGCGGCCGTCGAACTGGACGCCAGCAGGCAGAAGTTCGTCGCGGCCCGCATCGCTCTGGGCGCGGTGGCGCCCACGCCGCTGTACGCGAAAGCGGCGGGCGAGGCCTTGGCCGGCCGGCCGGTCGATGACGAGACGATCAAGCAAGCGGCCCGCGCGGCGCAGGCCATTGTGTCGCCGATCACCGACATGCGGGGCACGAAAGAATATCGCGTACACGTAACGGGCGTCTTGGTGGAGCGCGTGCTGCGGACTGCCGTGGCGCGGGCACGGGGAGAGAAGGTGGCGTATCAGCCGGGGCATTAGGCGCGCAAGTCAATTCCCAAAGGTGATGGACCATAGAGACACAGAGGCACAGAGAAAGAGGTTGGTAGGTCGCGGCTGCGGGACGTAGGGCCCAACTCATTACGATCTCTGTGCCTCTGTGGTTCAGAATCACCGTTCGGTCAAGAAGGACATCTAGTTATTCTTCGCGGAGTCTTGCATGTCTCAACGGCGAGTTGTCACAACCACGATCAACGGCGATCGCGTCGAGTTCCTCTGTGAGCCGCGGCAGACGCTGCTGGAGGCGCTGCGCGACACGTTGGACATGACCGGCACCAAGGAAGGCTGCTCCAACGGCAACTGCGGCGCCTGCACAGTCATCTTGGACGGCCGCCCGGTCGTCAGTTGCCTGGTGCTGGCAGTCGAAGCCGAGGGAAGCGAAATCCGCACCATCGAGGGCGTGGCCCGCGGCTCGCACCTGAACGAAGTGCAGCAAGCGTTCCTCGAGGGGGCGGCGCTCCAATGCGGCATCTGCACACCGGGCTTCATCGTGCAAACCGAGGCGCTGCTGGAAGAGAACCCGAACCCCACTGAGGCGGATATCCGCTTCTATCTGTCCGGCAACCTTTGCCGCTGCACCGGCTACGACAAGATCGTCCGCGCGGTGCAAACGGCGGCTCAAAATAGGCAAGCGCCCCGCGCCTGACGTGGAGCACGTTTCCAAACGTGCTCGACAATTCCAACGACACAAATCGACTGGCACGTTTATAAACGTGCCCCACGTAGGGAGACCAATTCATGGCCACTGCCACCAAGCCGCGATACAAAGTCATCGGCACCCGCCCCATCCGCCACGACGGCGTCGATAAGGTCACAGGCCGCGCCAAGTACGGCACCGACTTCAAGCTGACCGGCATGCTCTACGGAGCGATGCTCCGCAGCCCGCACGCTCATGCCCGGATCAAGCGCATCGACACCTCGAAGGCCGAGGCCGTGCCGGGCGTGCGGGCCATCGTCACCTCGGCCGATTTGCCCGAACAGGGCGACCGCGTGGTCGAGCTGGGCGAAGGCGCGGTCAACATGCGGCACCTCAGCGCCAACGTGCTGGCCCGCGGAAAAGTGCTCTACAAGGGGCACGCCATCGCGGCCGTGGCCGCCGACAACATCCACGTCGCTACCGAGGCCGTGAAGCTGATCCAGGTGGAGTACGAAGTCCTGCGGCCGGTGCTCGACGTGCGGCAGGCGATGCGAGACGACGCGCCGATCCTCAACGACGACGTCCGCACCCAGTCGCTCGGCTCCCAGCCGGCTGCCGAGAACGGCTCGAAACCCACGAACATCGCCAAGCACTTCTGGTTCGAGAAGGGGGACATCGCTAAGGGCTTCGCCGCGGCCGACGTGGTGATCGAGCGCGAGTTCGACACGGCCATGGTCCACCAGGGCTACATCGAGCCGCACAACGCCACGGCGCTGTGGAACGCCGACGACAAGATCACCGTCTGGATGAGCACCCAAGGCTCGTTCACCGCCCGGCAGCAGACGGCCGAGCTGCTGCGGGTGCCGGTCTCGAGCGTCAAGGTCGTGCCGATGGAAATCGGCGGCGGCTTTGGCGGCAAAATCTCCGTGTACCTGCCGCCGGTGGCGGCGGCGCTCTCGAAGAAATCGGGCCGGCCGGTCAAGCTGATCATGTCGCGGTCCGACGTGTTCGAGGCCACCGGGCCGACGCCCGGCTCGTACATCCGCTTGAAGCTGGGCGCGACCAAGGACGGCAAGATCACGGCCGGCGAGGCCTGGATCGCTTTCGAGGCGGGCGCCTATCCCGGCTCGCCGATCGGCCCGGGCTGCATGTGCGTTTTTGCCTGCTACGACATGCCGCACGGCAAGGTCGAAGGCTTCGACGTCTGCGTCAACCGGCCGCGCACCAACGCCTATCGCGCCCCCGGCTCCACGCACGTGGCGTTCGCCGTGGAAACCGTGGTGGACGAAATCTGCGAGAAGATCGGCATGGACCCGGCCGAGTTTCGCCTCAAGAACGCGGCCCGCGAAGGCACGCGCCGCGTCGATGGCCCCGTCTTCCCGCGGATCGGCATGGCCGAGACCGTGGAGGCGATCAAGAACAGCGAGCATTATCGCGCGCCGTTGACCGCTCAAAGTAGCAGGCACACTCCGTGTGCCGTGACGGCTGACGGCACACAAAGTGTGCCTACTACGGGCCCGCATCGCGGCCGGGGCATCGCTACGGGCTTCTGGTTCAATTGCGGCCTGAAGTCGGCGGTCACCGCTACGGTCAATTTCGATGGCACCGTGTCGCTGGTCGAAGGCTCGCCGGATATCGGCGGCACGCGGACCAGCATCGCCATGCAGTTGGCCGAGACGCTGGGCATCACGGCCGAGGACGTGATCCCCACCGTGGCCGATACCGACGGCGTCGGCTACACCGACGTGACCGGCGGCAGCCGAGTGACCTTCGCCACCGGCATCGCGGCCGTCGAAGCGGCCAAGGACATCCAGCGGCAGATGATCGAGCGGGCCGCGATGCTCTGGGAGGTCAAGCCCGATAGGGTGCGTTACGAAGACGGCGCGATCGTCGGCCCCAGTGTGGCCGACTCGCTCCGCGAGTCGGACGGCAACTCGCGGAGCGAGTTGCCCACGAAGGCCAAGCGGTTCACTTTCAAAGAGCTGGCGGCCAAGATCCAAGCCACCGGCGGCGCCATCGTCGGCAATGGCACGTCGAGCGAGGCCACGCAAGGGGGCGCGTTCGGCACGCACTGCGTCGATGTGGAGGTCGATCCGGAGACCGGCAAGGTGCAAATCCTGCGCTACACCATCGCCCAGGACTGCGGCACGGCCATCCACCCCAGCTACGTCGAAGGCCAGATGCAGGGGGGAGTCGTGCAGGGCATCGGCTGGGCGCT
>JBGQHD010000565.1:0-4301 GCA_041497795.1 Planctomycetia bacterium | reverse complement strand
TGCTCAAATAACCTCCACCAACTCGCCCTCGCCCTACATGACTACTGCGACCTGCACGGCCACTTCCCGCCTCCTTACGTCGCCGATGCCGACGGCAAGCCGATGCACAGTTGGCGCGTGCTGATTCTGCCGCACCTGGGCGAAGATGCGCTGTTCAATGCCTACAACCTGAAGGAGCCTTGGAACGGCCCGAACAACAGCAAGCTGGCGTCGCGCATACCGCAGTGCCTTCATTGCCCCTCCGATGACCAGATGCCGCCGGGCATGACGAGCTACTTCTGCGTCACTGGGGCCGGCCGCGGCAAGCAAGGACAGGCGGCCCTGCGCCCGAAGGACATCGGCGATATGACCGGCAACACGATCGCGCTGGTCGAATCGAGCTCCGCCCGCGTCAATTGGCTCGACCCGCGCGACCTGACGATGGAAGACATCTTGGCGGGCAAGAACACGGCCGAGAGGCCGTGCCCTTGTTCGCGGCACGGCCTGATCGACCGAGGCATGTGGCGTTCGTCAGCGGAATATTTCCATGCGGCGATGTTCGACGCGACCGTGGATCGTTTTGCCGCCGACCTCGATGCGGAGACCCTCCAGGCGCTGCTGACCATCGACGGTGGCGAGACGGTGGATCTCGACGCCATTCCAACTTCGAGCGACGACTTCCATGTCTGGCCCGGCTTCTGGGTGCTGCTGGCCGCCGAGTTCGTTTTCGTAGGCTTCGCCATCGTCCGCCGGCTGCGGTTGGCGCGTCGTCTCCGGGCGCGAGGTGCAAATGACTGAGTCGCCGCAATCTTCGTCGGTAACTTTCGGCCTGGGCGCGCTCTTCGAGCTCGTCGCCAGCGTGGCGCTGTTCCTCGCCTTGGTGACGCAGCTCGAATGGCACGCTGGCCTGCTATTGGCCGTGCTTGGCCTCCTGATCGTTCTCTCCGTGCACCGTCGTCTGTTTCCCAGCGACCGCGGCGGCGTGGACCTTGGAGGCTGTCTGAGCGGCTTGCTCATCATGCTGCTGCTTGGCATCCTCTTGCTGCCGGCCTTTACACATACTGGGGAATCGTCGCGCCGGGCGCAGTGCCGGAACAACCTGCGGCAGCTTGCGCTGGCATTTGACTTGTATCGCGAGACGTACGGACATTATCCGCCGCCGTACATCGCCGACGCCGACGGCAAGCCGATGCACAGTTGGCGGGTGCTGATCTTGCCGTTCATCGAAGAGAGATCGCTGTTCGATGCCTACGACATGAAGGAGCCCTGGGATGGTCCCCATAACAGCCAACTCGTGGCGCAGATGCCGCAGGCCTTTCGCTGCCCCTCCGACGGCCAAATGCCACCGGGCATGACGAGCTACTTCTGCATCACCGGGACAGGCCGCGCGAAAACGGGGCAAGCGAAGCTGCGTTCGCAGGACATTGCCGACGGTGCGGACAAGACGATCGCCCTGGTGGAATCGAGCTCCGCCCGCGTCAACTGGCTGGAGCCGCGAGACCTGACGGTGGACGACGCGCTGGCGGGCGAGAACACAGCCGAGGCCCCGTGCCCATGCTCGCTGCACGGCCGAATCGACCACGGCATCCGGCGGTCGGCAAGCCAGGGCTTCAACGCCGCGATGTTCGACGTCACCGCGCATCAGTTTGCCGCCGACCTCGACCCAGACACCTTGCGGGCGATGCTGACCATCGACGGTGGCGAGACGATCGACCCGGCGGCCATCGAGGCAATCCCCTCCTCAAGTGGCGGTTCCTATGTTTGGCCCGGCGTGTGGGTGCTGCTGGGCGTCGAGCTGGCCTTCATCGTCTTCGCCATCATCCGCCGCGTGCGGCTGGCGCGGCGCATCGAGCGCGGGGTGGCGCATGGCTGACGAGCCGCGCAAATCCCGGGGCGTTTCACGCTGATTGGGCGCCTGGAGGTGATCGCCGGCGTGGGGCCGTTGCTCTTGCTATTCCGTGCTGGTTCCGACGTTCGTTGCAGTTTGGACGGTTTGGAAAACCGTCCTACTTGCTTTGCGTCGCTACGGAGGGACGCAGCTCGATTTTGGTCGAAAGCCGTACGGATTCGCCCGGCGGCAGGATCCTCAGGGCGCTTTCCGTCGGCCAGACCTCCCCCTCACCGAAGCGGCCCGGCACGCAGGTGTAGGGCTCGATGCAGATGGCCTCGCGGTGGCCGGGGTTGTAGACCACGCAGGCTTCGAAGGGAGTGTCGAAGGCCACTTCGAGCGTACACTCGGCCCGCGGATCGACGATGCGGGCGATGCACTCGCCGGAAGCCGCCGCCGATAGCCCCGTGAAGACGTCGTCGAGCTGCGTCTCGGCGAAGCTCAGGCCGCCCGCGAGGTTCCGTCGGCCGTCAGCGGGAAACCGCTTGCCGGTGGGCAGCATGTCCACTAGTTCCCAGTACTCGCGGGCCGGAACGGTGACGCGGCAGGCGTCCGCTTCGCCCTGGTTTGTAACACGATCGCGCACGATCGGCACGCGGAAATAGGGGTGCGTGCCCAGCCCCCAGGGGAGGGGCCGGTCATCGGGATTCTCGA
This sequence comes from Planctomycetia bacterium, assembly GCA_041497795.1. GTDB lineage: Bacteria > Planctomycetota > Planctomycetia > Pirellulales > S012-138 > JBGQHD01. The sequence continues at coordinate 1,780 of JBGQHD010000565.1, read as the reverse complement.
CCACGATCTCGCATCGTAGCGCGTTGCCGGCCAGCTCGTAAGTGACCATCAGCCGGAAGTCCGCCGGCCAGCACTCGAGCAGCGCCGGATCGACGCGCGAAGCCTGGAACCAGCCGACCACCGAACTGGCGGAGCGGTAAATGACCTCCCACGGGCGGTTCAAGACGAAGCCGTGGATGGCGTTGCCGCGAGCGTCGCCGGGTTCCAGCTCGAACGTCCGGCCGCCGTAAGTGAAGCGCGTGCCGCGCGCTCGCCCGGGAAAGGGAAACAGGATGGGGATGCCGCTGCCCGAGGGCCGGCCGCCGCCCTGCTCGAAGCCCGGCTCGGCCCAGAGGACCTCCGTCGGCCGGTCGCGGTGCACCGCCTGGAAGCTGAAGCAGTTGAAGCCCCGCTCCGCCAGGATCGTGGCGGTCGTCCCCGCGCGGTCGTCGCGAAGCACGATGGGTTGCGTTTGCATGGCGGCAACGTCGCGGCGAGGCGGCGCCCGGTCCGCATCATATCGGCGACGTGTTTTTTCCGCGAGACCGCCCACGTTTTGCCGTCAAGAGAAGCCCGGCTCCTGGGAGCAGCCGGGCTTCTGGCGTGGCGTCCTGCCGCTTGACGCTCGGTCCGACGCATGCCAGGATGCTGGAAGCCCATTCTCATCTCATTCTCTCGAGGTTTTCATGGCCACTCAACCCACCCCCGCCCCCAAGAAGTCGTCCCTGAGCGTTTCCCGCGTGGTCTTGCTGCTGATCCTGGCCGGTGCGCTGGCGTCCCTGGGCTACGATCAATTCGCCAAGTACCGCATGGGGCAAGCCTACAAAGTCGTGGACGATCTGAACAAAGAGGACGAGGCCAGCAACACCCACGGTCTGTCCAAGCAGAAAGTGCACGAGGCCCTGGGCCGAGAGCCAACCAATGTCAAGGCCAACAGCTCCCAGGATCTGGAGGAGTATGACTTTGCAGGCGTCTTCTACATTCACCGCTTGACGCTCAAGTTCCGGAAAGGCATCGGCATGTACGAAGGCCACGAGACGGAATCGATTTTCCGCCTCAGCGCGAAGTGATCGCCCTCGTGCCGGCCTCGTGTTGCCGGCCGGCCTCGTGGGGCAGGCATTCTTGCCAGCCATCCTCATGGCGCAGGCATTCCTGTCTGCCGCCGGGGTGGCGCACGCACCGGCCGATTGGCAGGCAAGAATGCCTGCCCCACATCCGGACCGCGGCCTTGCGGGAAATCGCCCCCGGTGGGGATAATGGGCGGATGCATCGCCCCACCGTTGGGATCATCGCCCTGGTTCTATTGCTGCTGGCGATCGGTTCTCTCGCGCTCGGCGGCGGTGAGACGACGAAAACCTGGCGATCCGGCTCCCTCCGCGTCGGCTTGCTGATGGGCGCCTTCTGGCTGGCCATGCCGCACCTCAAGGGCGTGCGGCCCTTCTGGTTGTTCCTGGGCCTGGCCGCCGGCATCGTGGTGCTGGTGCTGGCGCTCAAACACCCCTTCGCCCTGGCCCTGCTGGCCGTGATCGCGCTGCTGCTGGGTTATCTCAGCGTCTCGTCGCGGCCAAGACGGTCGAGGTAGCTCTGAGGCAAGGGCAGCGACAGGGATTTGGATTGCCGCGACTCGTCGCCGCTCTAGGAATCTCGGACGTGCAGGCATTGCTCCCACTCGAGCAATAGACCCATGAAGGCGGGATTCGGCCGCACCACCGGCCGGCGTGCCTGAACAAACGCCAGGGCTTCTTCCCGCGACCATCCCCTGGTCCGCATCAGATACGCCAGGACGACCATGGAGCTGCGG
>JBGQHD010000564.1:0-4305 GCA_041497795.1 Planctomycetia bacterium | reverse complement strand
CTCGCAACGGGTGACGAAGGAAAAGGTCGCTGCGAAGAAGCGGACTCACGCGCAGGTGTTGTTGTTGGCGGATTGCGGCAAGCATGGCCCGGCTTGGAAGGATAGGGCCATCGCCGAAGCCTGCCAGGTGACGGTGCAAACGGTCGAGAACATCCGCAAGCGTCTCGTGCTCGAAGGCCTGGAATCGGCTCTCCATCGCAAGAGGCAGGTGCGGCCGTCTCGGCGGAAGATCCTCGATGGAGAGAAGGAAGCCAAACTCGTGGCGACGTGCTGCGGTTCCGCGCCGTCGGGGCATGCACGCTGGACGTTGCGACCGATCAGCGGACCCGAACCGATTGGGCTCACGAGATTCGCAAGCTGGTCGATGTCCATCGGCCACAGGCCAACGGATCACGCTCGTGATGGACAACCTCAACACGCACAGCCTGGGCTCTCTGTACGAAGCCTTCCCGCCCCAGGAAGCCCGTCGGATCATCCATCGGATCGAGGTGGTCCACACGCCGAAGCATGGCAGCTGGCGCAACATGGCCGAAATCGAATTGAACGTCCTCACTCGTCAATGCCTGGCTCGCCGGATTCCCGACAAACAAACGCTGATCGAAGAAACCACGGCATGGCAGGACGAACGCAATCGCAAAGAGGCCAACATCGATTGGCAGTTCACCACGAAAGACGCACGGATCAAACTCAAGCACCTCTACCCAAAAAATCAAAGTTGACGCCACACTAGCCCGACGCGCAAGCGAGGGAGATGCGCCGGGCGACTCGGAACTTCGGCGCGCTGCTCCCTCGCTTGCGCGCTTGCGCGTCGGGCTGGTGTCGTCGCACTCTGCGGACGGATTGAAAATCCGTCCTACAGACCGTGGTCTTTACCGCATGGCGGTCAGGCCGGCGTCGTTGCTCAGCGGCAGGTCGCCCTGGGCCGCGTCGCGCTTGCGGAGGCGGAGCTTGTACCAGACCGCCACCCGGCGGGCGCCGCGGCGGAGCGGCGAGTCCGTTTCGAAGATGCTCACGGCCACGTTGACCACCACCAGCAGCAAGAGGCCGATCGTGCCACAGGTCATCCAGAGGCTGATCGCGGTGAAGTATTCGAACAGCTTGATGGACCCGTCAATCGCGGCCAGGGCCAACAAGCACAGGCCGGCCGAGGCCACGTAGTCCGCGACAGTGCGTTTCTCGAACATAAGTTCTGGCTCCCGACAAAGGGCTCTTTCAGTGGCGTCGTGTGGGAGGCGCATCCGTCGCCGGCTGATCGTCCGAATTCGTCCGTGCGTTCGTCTGTTCGTAGTGCGGCCTTCGGGCCGTCCTAGCAAGGTTAGCTCGGCACGACCCCGCCCGTGGCCGAAAAAGCCACGCGACGTGATGAGGCCGTGCCCAACCTCGCCTTATTCCTTGCTCGTATCGGCGTCCGGATGGGGAAGAGAGCAAATATCTCGGCATGGGAGCGGTTATGCCGAACGTACCGCCGGAAACAGGGTGACGCTGATCGGTCGTTCCGCCGTCGTCGAGGACGAGGATGACGAGGATGACGACGGAACGGAGGAGGCTGCCCGGCAGGCCTACGATTGTCCGCGTATCGCCGCCGGCATATACTTCCCTTCGGTCTCGCCGCTGCCAGCGGATCAACCGGATTGTGCCTCTATCGCGCGAGGAAAGCGTCATGTCGAGTCGCCGGGTATCCACGCTCTTGATCGGCTCGTTCTGGGCCTGCTGCCTGCTCTCGCCCGTAGCGCTGGCCGCCCCCCCCGCCACGAAGACCGCCGACAAAGAGCCGGCCAGCCAGGCCAAAGTCGACAAAGCCAAAGTCGACAAAATCAAGGCCGACAAAGCCAAGGTCGACAAGACGCAGTTTGCGCGTCTCAAGAAAGACGACAAGAGCAAGCCGGCTTCGCTCGACGTGGCGATTACCACCTACGTCGGCCGCAACGCCGCGGGCGACGAGGTGAAGGTCGATCTGGTGGGCGCGATTCACATCGCCGACAAGGCGTTCTACCACCGCTTGAACAAGGAGTTCGAGAAGTACGACGTGGTGTTGTACGAGCTGGTTGCCCCCAAGGGGGTCAAGCCCGAGCGGGGGAGCGCCGGCCTCTACAGCCCGATCGCCAACATGCTCGACCTGGCCGACCAGATCGCCGAAGTGGACTACACGAAGAAGAACTTCGTCCATGCCGACATGTCGGGCGCGGAGATGGCCGAGTCGATGAAGAAGCGGGACGAGAGCTTGCTGAAGATGGTCTTCGAGGCCATGGGCCAGGGGATTGCCCAGGCGAGCGATCCGGATTCTGGCGCCAGCGACGCCGACCTGCTGGCCAACCTGTTCACCTCGCGCAGCCCGGCCTTGGCTTTGAAGCGCACGCTGGCGCCGCAGTTCGGCGACATGGAGCGCTCGATGGCCTGGCTGGACGGGCCCAACGGCTCGACGATCCTGACGGAGCGGAACAAGGTCGCGCTGAAAGTGCTGGCCGAACAGCTCAAGACCGGCAAGCGGCGGCTGGCGATCTTCTATGGCGCCGCCCATTTTCCCGACATGGAGCGACGGCTGGTCGGCGAGTTCAAGCTGAAGCGGGGCGAACAAACCTGGGTCACGGCGTGGAACCTCTCCGACTCACGCGGCGGCAGCACGCCTAAGGCCACGCCGTCGGCCAAGAAGCCAAGCAAGTAGAACGGAATTCATTCCGTTCAGCGCCGACCACCTCGTTCCCAAGCTCTGCTTGGGAACGCATCGACGCCAAGCACTGCTTGGACATGACGAAGCAGAGCTTCGTGAAGCGCGTTCCCAAGCAGAGCTTGGGAACGAGACGGCACGCGGAGCGTGCGTACTAGTCGCCCCCCATCATCTCCGTGATGACCTGCCGCGCGCGCGCCAAGGCCTCGGGCAATTTCTCCGGCAGCTTGCCGCCGGCCTGGGCCATGTCGGGCTTGCCGCCGCCGCTGCCGCCGACCACGGCCGCCGTTTCCTTCACCCAGCGGCCGGCGTCGGCACCGCGCTGGATGAGTTCCTGGCTGACGCCGGCCACGACGGTCACCTTCTCCGGCTCGGCGCTGGCCAGCAGCACCGCCGCGGGCGAGGCTTTGCGCCGTACCTGGTCGATGAGCTGACGCATCACGTTGGGATTGGCCCCAGTGGCCTCGGCGACGATGACCCTTACGCCGGCAATGATCGCGGCGCTTTCGATCAACTTGTCGGCCGACAGCTCGCCGCCGCGCGGGCCGGCCGCGATTTGCCCCTTGAGATCCGCCACTTCCTTGAGCAGCGTGCCGACACGCCGCGGCACGTCGAGTGGGGCAATGTTCAGTGCCCGCGCCGCCCGTTCGAGCGCCTGGCGGACGTCGCGGCGGCCGAGCGCCTGTGTGGACGACTCGCTCCGCGAGTCGCTTCCCGCTCGCGGAGCGAGCGGGCTACTTTGCCCCGACGTGCGCTGCTTCTTCAGCTCGCGCACTTCTTGAGTCAGCGCCGCGACGCGCTCCGGCACGACGGCCGCCGGCACGCCCAGCAGTTTGGCCGTTTCCTCCAGTGCCGCATGAATCTGCCGGGTGTGCTCGCGGGCCTTCGCTCCCGTCAGCGCCACCACACGCCGCACGCCGGCGGAGACCGACTCCTCGCTGAGGATTTCGAAATCCTCGACTTCGCCCGTGCTCGTGAGGTGTGTGCCGCCGCACAGCTCGCGGCTGTAGTCGCCCATCGAGACCATCCGCACCGGGTCGGGGTACTTCTCGCCGAAGAGCATCATGGCCCCTTGCTTGCGGGCTTCCGCGATCGGCAGCGTGGTCCAGCTCACCGGGTCGCCGGCGCGGACCTTCGCCGCGACCTCGCTTTCGATCTGGCCGAGCCGCTCGGCCCCGACCGGCTCGAGGTTCGTGAAGTCGAACCGCAGCCAATCGTCGTCCACCTTCGAGCCTTGCTGCTGGGCGTGCTGGCCCAGGTGCTTGCGGAGGGCGTAGTGCAACAGGTGCGTGGCGGAGTGCGCCCGGCGGATCGCCTGCCGGCGACTTTTCTGCACGCGGGCGGCGACTTTCGTCCCGAGGGAGATCTTGCCCTGCCGCAGGTGACCGATGTGCAAGATCAAGTCGCCGTCGCGCTGCGTATCGGTCACCTCGAAGCGAAGCCCCTGACCGACCAGCTCGCCCGTGTCGCCGACCTGGCCGCCCGACTCGCCATAGAACGGGCTGCGGTCGAACACCACGGTCAACGGCAGGGTCTTGAGATTGGCGCGCGCGCCCTCGATGGCGTTCTGCGAGAACTCCGCGTCGGCGCCGATGATCGCCACCGTCTTGAGCTCGCTCTTGTGCTTCATGGCGATGTCG
>JBGQHD010000563.1:0-4307 GCA_041497795.1 Planctomycetia bacterium | reverse complement strand
GCCGAGGGAAGATGCCAGGCGAGTCTCGCCGACAAGCACGTGAGTATGAAGTTTGACCAAGGTTAGTCAAGTGGCCGCTAAAGCCGCCAGCACGCTCAAGAAGCTTCACCCGTGACCACAGCCATCGACTGGGAACAGCTCGAGCGAGTGATCCGCCGCGACCCCGGCGGACGGGGCGTGGCGTCGTATGTTCACGACGGCGCGCCGCTCTTGACCGGGCATCTCCGCGGCGCGGCGGCGAGCCTGGCGGAGGCCGCCAGAGCCGTGGCGATTGTCACCGGCTTCGCCATCGTCACGCCCGAGGGCGTGGCCGCCGAGACCGACGGCCCGCCCGGCACGCTCTTTCTGGCTCGCGCGCTGCGCGAGCTGGGCGTCGAGGTCGTCTTGCTGAGCGATGCCTACGGCGTGCCGGTTCTGCGCGCCGGGTGCGATTGCTGGAACCTGCCGCGAGACATCGTGCGAGAAATCCCGTTCGAACATCCCGACGCCAACCATCCCAGCCGGCAAAGCAACGACCCGCCGCACAACGCCCGCACCGACGCCTGGGCGAATGAGTTCCTCGACTCGCCTTCCGGCAGGCAACTCACGCACCTGATCGCCATTGAGCGCGTCGGCCCGAGTCATACGCTCGAGTCCGTAGGGTGGGCTGTGCCCACCAAATGCGGCACGAACGACGCGGAATCGTCGGGCGATGCAGCGGACGTTGGACGGGCGGGCATTTGGCCAGCGAATAGCGCGCATTTGGTGGGCACAGCCCACCCTACGGAGTTTGCCGTGCCGGCGGAGCATCGCAACGTGTGCCACAACATGCGCGGGGAGTCGATCACTCGCTACACGGCCAAGGCGCACCGGCTGTTCGAGATCGTGGCCGAGCGCAGAGTGCCGATAACGACGATCGGCATCGGCGACGGCGGCAACGAAATCGGCCTGGGCAGCATCCCGTGGGAAGTTCTCCGCCAGGCCATCGCCAGGGGACCGGCCGAGCGGATCATCTGCCGCATCGCGACGACCTGGACGATACTCGCCGGCGTGAGCAATTGGGGCGGGTATGCGCTGGGGCTGGCGATGGCTGCCCTCGAGGAGCGGAGCGTGTTAGCGCGTTTGCCGGACGACGTGGCCCTGCGCCAGCTCATCGAAGCGCTAGTGCGAGACTCCTTCTGCGTGGACGGCGTCACCAAGCGCCGCGAGGCATCGGTCGATGGGCTGACGCTGGACGACTATCTCGGCGTGTTCCGCTCGCTCCGGTCGGCACTGGTTCCCCCCTAGCGGGACTCGGCAACGACGCTGCGCGATAACCGTGACGCAACCGCCGTGTGCCAAACATGTTGCGATCCCCTCCAAATTGCCATTCCCAGCCACACCGCCCGGCATAGAATTCTCAACATATCACCGCCGCCAACGAGTAACTGCCAGAGCGGCAGGGCAAATCACAAGATCATGTTCCGGGCGCCGCGCGGCAGCGCGGGAGGCTCCAGCCGGGAGTCACAAGAAGCCCGATCCTGAATCCATGTCATAGGCCATCACTGCCGGAGGAAGAGAATGATTCTTGCTCAAGGAATCTTTGACTGGTGGGGGTCGCAGTTCCAACTGCTGATCTTCATTGCGCCCGCGCTGCTGCTGGCGATTTGGGCCCAGTTCAAGGTCCGTTCCACCTACGCCGCTGCCATGCGGGAGCCGGCGTCGATGAGCGGCGCCATGGCCGCGCGCGAAGTGCTCGACGGCGCCGGCTTGCACGACGTAGCAATCGAGATGATCCCCGGCCATCTCAGCGACCACTACGACCCACGCGACAAGGTGCTCCGGCTTAGCCCGGAGGTGTTTCAGTCCCGTTCGCTGGCAGCCGTGGGAATCGCCGCCCATGAGGCCGGTCACGCGATTCAGCATGCTCACGGCTACGCACCCTTGGCGATCCGCACCGCGGCGGTGCCCGCCGCCAGTTTTGGCAGTGGGGTCAGCTACTTCTTGCTCTTCTTGGGAATCATCCTGAACGTGCCGTACTTGCTTTGGGCGGGCATCTTCGCGTTTGGCGCGGTGGTGTTCTTCCAACTCGTCAACCTGCCGGTGGAGTTCAATGCCAGCAGCCGCGCAAAGGCGGAACTCGTCAGCCTGGGCATCGTTCGCCATCAGGACATGGGGGCCGTCAACTCCGTCCTGAACGCGGCGGCTCTGACTTACGTCGCCGCCACGCTGCAATCGGTGCTGACACTGCTGTACTACATCCTGCGGGCGAACAGCTCGAGTCGCGATTAGCGCCTTGGCACAATCACCGCCTGCCGCGAGTCAGGGTTCTTTGTCATAGTGCATGCCTTGCCACCGCAGCCGCCACCAGGGTGAATCCCTGCTCGGCTTGACGGTCCCGAACCGATGGAAGAAAAGGGCCGTCCCCGACGGTCTCTCCGCGCGCCCTCTCATGTCACCTGGAGCGCAGCGAAGGGCTCCGAATGCGACGTTGCAGTCGCCCCAGCCTTCGCGGGCCTTGCAGACCCCGCTGTTTAAGGCAAAATAGTCGGTTCGCCTTTTTTCGCTGAGGTAAACCCCATGAGTGCAACCTTGTCCACGCCCACGAAGGCCACGCACCGGGCTTCCGATATTGAAGTCGCCCCGGTCCGCTCCTGGCGCGATCGCCGCGAGTTCATGCAATTGGCCTGGCGTCTGTACAAGGGCGACCCCAATTGGGTGCCGCCGCTGCGGCTGAACCTCAAGCAGCTCGTCGGCTGGAAGCACCATCCCTTCCACGAGATCGGCGAGGTGCAGACGTTTGTAGCCCGTCGCGGCGGCGAAGTGGTCGGCCGCATCGCCGGCATCGTCGATCACGAGCACAACCGCGTGCACAACGAGCACCGCGGCTTCTGGGGCTTCTTCGAGTCGATCGACGATCAGGAGGTGGCCAACGCCCTGTTCGACGCCGTCGTGCACTGGCTGGCCGATCGCAACATCACGCTGCTGCGCGGGCCGGCCAACCCGTCGCTGAACTACGAGGCGGGCCTGTTGATCGACGGCTTCGACAGCCCGCCGACCTTCATGATGACCTACAACCCGCCGTACTACGAGCGGCTGGTCGAGGGCTACGGCTTCCAAAAGGTCCAAGACCTGTACGCCTACATCGGCTACCTGGATCAGCTTCCGGAGGCCGAGAAGAAGCTGCGGCACATCTGCGAGCAAATCCGCGAGCGGCTGAACGTGAAGGTGCGGCCGCTGGACAAGAAGCACTTCATGCGTGACGTGGAGCTGTTCCTGGAGATGTGGAACCGGGCCGGCGTGGCCAACTGGGGCTTCGTGCCGCTGACCCGCGGCGAAGTGAAGGAGCACGCCAAAGGGCTCAAGCACCTGCTCGTGCCGGAGCTGTGCCTGGCGGCCGAAGCCGAAGGGCAAGTCTGCGGCGTGGTGCTGGGCCTGCCGGACTTCAATCCGGTCGTGAAGCAGATCGACGGCCGGCTGTTCCCCTTCGGCTTCCTCAAGCTGCTGCGGAGCAAGACCCGCCTCAAGCGAGTCCGCATTCTGTCGATTGCCGTGGTGCCGGAGTACCAACGCTGGGGCGTGGGCCTGGTGCTCATGGATTCGATGGTGCCCAAGGGGCTGGCCCTGGGCATGCAGGAATCGGAGTTCTCCTGGATCGTCGAGTCCAACACGATGGCCCGCGGCGGCCTGGAGAAGGGCGGGGCCAAGATCTACAAGACGTACCGCATGTACGATCTGGACCTGGGGCCGAGGGGGTAAGAGTCCAAGGACGCGTGGCAGATGCAACCCGAAGGTCGGAACGCAACCCGGAGGGTTGCCAGGATCGAGGCCACATGAATCTCGTTGCACCCCGAAGGGGTGCCAGCGCGTCGCTTCGATTGGCTCGTTGCCCTCGACGCTGGCACCCCTTCGGGGTGCATATTCTCCATGCCAACAGCTCCGGGGGTGGCGCTGCGCTTACCCCCGGCTAATGGCTGGCAACCCTCCGGGTTGCGATCCGTCGGGCACCGACCAATCAGCGACTACCACTTCCCCCGCCGTCGCTCCTTGCTCGGCAGAATCTCCAGGCACGTCGTCCACCAGCCGGTGACGATCGTCTCGCAAAACTCCGGCGGCAGCTTTTCCTCGGCCATCTCGCGGGCCAATCGGTGGTGGTCGTAGGCGACCGGGACGAACTGGGCGTTCACGGTCCCGCGGTCGTGCTGCTCAAGGATCGCGTACCAGACATTCGTTCGCCCGTCGTTCTCCGGCCGGCCGAGCACACCGACGTTCACGAACCGCCGGCCGCCGGCCAGCTCGCGCTGCCACTTGATGCCGGTGTGCGTGGCTAGAATGATGTCGGCTTGGTG
>JBGQHD010000562.1:0-4309 GCA_041497795.1 Planctomycetia bacterium | reverse complement strand
GCCGCGATGGTCGGCTCGGCGTGGTCGTCCACGTGCGTGACCACGCTGACCGCCTCGATCTCCTCGTCGGCGAGCAGGTCGTGGTAGTCGCGATGGCCTTGCGGCACGCCGAACCGCTGCATCAGTTGCTTGCGGCGCTTGTCTTGCCGGGAAGCCAACGCCCGCAACTCGACATTCGGCAAAGCGGCCGCCACCTGGGCGTGGTACTCGCCGAAGAAGCCCAGGCCGATGACGCCGTATTTGACGGTCCGCATCGCGTGCATTCCTTCGATGACGACGATTAACAGGAGCCACAAAGGACACGAAGGTTCAAGACGCTTGTGCTCTTCCTGTCCTTCGTGTCCTTGGTGCTCTTTGTGGTTATTCTTCGTCGGCCTCGCTGTCCATCACGGCTTTGCTGCCGCGGCGGGTGCCTGGGGCTGGAGCGCGTTAGCGTAAGCCCCAGGCGAAGCGCTGACGCAGGTGACGTTTGGATCGACACTCACATGATGGAACGCTGGTTAGCGATTCTGCTGGGGCTTTCGCTAACGCTCCAGCCCCAGCCACCCCCGGATCGCGGCTAATTGCGATTGGCAACTAACGCCGTATGCCCTGCGTCTTGGCCGTCAACAGGTGGTGTTCACCCACTACACTGGCTGTCGCAGTGCCGCTCGGGACGTCGGCGGCTTTCCGCCGCGGCACGCGGTCGAAGACCAGCAGCAGGTTCGGCAGCAGCACCAGGTCGCCGGCTAGCGCGGCCAGCATGGCGATGCTGGCCAAGAGGCCAAACTGACGCAGCGGCACGAAGTCGGTGCAGAGGAAGATGGCGAACCCGGCCACGTGCACCAGCGAGGTCATCACCAGCGGCCGGCCGATGTCGCGGATCGTCGTCTGGACCGCCTCAGCGACCGGCTCGCCCAGCTCGCGGGTGCACCGGCGGTAGTGCATGAGGAAGTGGATGGTATCGGTCAGGCCGATGCCCAGCGCCACGGTCATCTCCATCGCCGAGCCGGAGCCGATGGGGATGTCGAACCAGCCCATCACGCCAAACACGACCAGGATCGGGAAGATGTTCGGCACGGCGCCGATCAGCGCCAGCCGCAGCGAGCGGAAGAGCAGAATGCAGATCAGCCCCATGACGATCAGCGAGGCCCCCAGGCCGCGGACCACGCTGCCCCGCAGGCCGTCGGCCAGGTTGACGCTCTGGGCCACCGAGCCGGTCAGGTAGCCGCGGAATCCCTCCGGCAGGTGCTCGCGCACGTAATTCACGAGCTTGGAAAAGTCGCGGTTGTCGTCGCGGGCCACGAACGTGAAGCGCAGGGCGCCGGCCTCTTGCTTGTCCACCGTCCACGATTGGAAGCTGTGGCTCATCCGATTGGCGCTGGAGGCGTGCGTGCCGAACTGGTACAGCGCCGCCAGGGGGCCTTGCGCGTCGTACGTGTCGTACATTTCGGACAGGAACTGCTCGTAGCGCTCGCGCATGGCCAGGGTGGAGAGCACCCGCACCACGCCCAGGTCGGGCTGACGGGCGACGTCGGCGGCGAACGCCTGCGCCGCCGCCCGGTTGGCCAGGTTCTGTGGGTCGGGGGGGTCCAGATCGACGGGCGGCCGCTGCGGTTCCTTGGGCACCAGCACGACGTCGAGCTGGAAGATCGGAAACTTGCGCTCGGCGAATCGCCGCAGGGCGCGTTTGATGGGCTGATCGTCGGAGAAGAACGAGAACGGGTCGGTGTTCACGCGCACGCCGTAGGGCGGTCCGGCCGTGTTTGCGTCGGCAACGGGCGGCCAGGCGACGTAGATTAGCCCGGCGGCGCACAGCGAAGCGACCAACAGCATCAGCAGCGGGAAGCGGGTGACCCTTCGGCAGAAGCGGTGCAGGGGTTGCGGGGCCAGCCAAACCCCCGCGTGCGGCTTGCCGATCGGCACCAGATGCGTGGCCATATAGACGCCGAGGAACGCCAGCAGCGAGCCAGCGAACATCCCCACGCCGAGGTCGCGAATGGGGGCCAGCTCGTTGAACCACAAGAGCAGAAAGCCCAGTCCGGTGGTCAGCGCGGACCCCAAGCAAGGAACGCAGACGGCGCTGACCAGGTGCGACCGCTCGGGGACGGCGCCGGTGGTGCCGCTCCGCGCGGCGTAGGCGGCGAAGTGGATCGTCGCCGCCGTGGCGATCACCGAGATCAAGGCCGGCGTGGCCATCGTCACGACGCCTAGGCTGCCGCCGCTGGCCGCCAGCCAGCCCAGGATGAGCAGCGTGGAGGCGGCGCTCCCCAGCACGGCCACGACAAAGGCCTGCCAACTGCGGAAACCCCAGAGCAGGGCCACCAGGCCGATCAGCAGCGACAGCGGCAAGAAAGTGAACGCCACCTGCCGCGTGCGTTTCTCCATCTCGCCCATCATCATCACGCCGCTGGCGGCGTGGAACTCGACGTCCCGCCAGCGGGGCTCCGCTCGCTCCTCATCCACGATCCGCTCGACCTCGGCCGCCACGTGCCGGCGGCGCTGGTTGAGCCGATCGGGGGCCTCGGTCGCCTCACTGGCGAAGTACGTCAGCTCGCAGACGGTCATCAGCATCCGCGACGGGTCGTCAGCGCTGGGCGAGTCCCACAGGGCGCCGCCGTAGACCGCGAACCGCGGGGCGTTCTCCGGCGCCAGCAACGTCAACAGCGGCACGCGCTCGATTTCCTCGGCCACCAGCGAGCAGTCGTAGACGCGGCTCATCCCCTCGACCGCTTCCAGGCGGTGCCGCAGGGCCTTGAGCAGCGTCAGGTCGGACTCGCTGAGCGGCCGATGGAAGTGCAGCCCGATGCCGATGCTATCGCCGATGTCGAAGTGCCGCTCGACCACCCGCCAAGCGTCGAGCGTGGTCCGCGGCATCCATCGCTCGGGCGAATCCAGCACCTGCAAGCCCGGCAGGTGCCAGGCCGCGGCCAGCACGGCCGCCAACACCACGCCCAGCGTGACCAGCGATGCCGATCCAAACGGTGCAGCAGACGTTCGAGCATGCCGGGCGTGCGGTAGGGTGGGCATTGCCCACCAGGAGTGGGGTCGTCACCAGTCGTTCCTCACGTGGACGAGTCTCTCCGAGACTCGTGTTCGCGTCTCGGGAGAGACGCGGCCACGTGCCGTGACGGCTCAATCCCATTTCGGCGGGCGGAGGACCTCTTGGAGGATGATGGCATTGCGCAAGCTATCGGGATCGGAGAGAAGCTCGGCGATGCCCGCCGCGGCGGCACCGGCCAGAATCGGCTGCGCCCCGCCCGCCTGTTCGCCCTCGGTGACGGCGCCTTGGTCGGTAATCGTGCTGACCTCGTGATCGAAGGCCTCGTGGACGTGCTCGTCCACGCCGCTGTCGAGATGCTCGAGCTGCCCGAGGCTGCCGGAGCGCTGCTCGAATTCCTGAGTGTCGAGGTGCCTGTGCACGTGGCTGGCGACCGCTTCGGGCTTGGCCCAGGGCTCTCCTTCGGCGCCTTGAGTCGAGGACAGAGCAGGGCGAGCCGGCGTCCGTTGCCGCGGCTGCTGCTGGCCGCGCACCGGCGGCTGTTGACGGCGAGACGGACTGCCGGATTGGCTGGCCCGGGGCGGCGGTTGTTCTGAGTCGGGTTTGGGAGCCGTCGGCTGTGCTTTCCTGGCCGCGTCTTCGTTGGCCTTCTTGATCTGGTTGAAGACCCAGACCGCGAACGAGGCCAGGGCGATAATCACCCAAGCGATGTCTCCCACGGCCGCCAAGAGCAGCGACGAACCGGCCATCAGGCACTCGCTCCCTTGGTGGAGCTTGCCGCCGGGGACGAGCTGCTTTGCGCGATGGCCCGCCGCATATCGGTGTCGGCCTGCACGTTGCGCAGCTTGTAGAAATCCATGATCCCCAGCTTGCCGCGGCGGAAGGCCTCGGCGATGGCCTTGGGCACTTCGGCCTCGGCTTCCGTGAGCGTGGCCCGGCTCTCCTCGATCTTGGCCAGGTTCTCGCGTTCCTGGGCCACGGCCATGGCGCGGCGGCCCTCGGCGGCAGCGCGGGCCACGCGCGTATCGGCTTCGGCCTGGTCGGCCGCCAGGCGGGCGCCGATGTTCGTGCCCACGTTGATGTCGGCGATGTCGATCGAAACGATCTCATAGGCCGTCTGCCGGTCGAGCTTGCGGCCCAGCACGGCCTTGGAAATCTTGTCGGGATGCGCCAGCACGTCGGCATGCGTTGAGGACGAACCAATGGCGCTGACGATGCCCTCGCCGACGCGGGCCACGATGGTCTCCTCCGTGGCCCCGCCGATGAGCTGGTGAATGTTGGTGCGGACCGTGACGCGGGCCTTGACCTTGAGCTCGATGCCGTTTTTGG
>JBGQHD010000561.1:0-4311 GCA_041497795.1 Planctomycetia bacterium | reverse complement strand
CGGAGAGACTCGCCCACGTGCTGTCCGCTCGGCTCGCGGGACCTACGCCGCGGAGCGAAACGACTCGCCCACGTCCTCGCCGTGCAGCCGCAACGAGCGCGCCCGGCTGCGCTGGGGCGTGAACCCGCGGCGGCCCTCGGCGAAGAAGGCCGGGAACTCGGCCGCCGGCCCGCTGGCGAAATCCCGCCCAAGCTGGGCCAGCATCTCCTGCCACGGCAAGCCCGCGCGATAGATCAGGCGATAAGCCGCCTTGAGCTGGCCAACCTCTTCGGGCGTGAAGCCGGCGCGGCGCAGGCCGACGAGGTTAAGACCTACGACCGTCGTCGTGGCGCCGTCGATGGTCACAAACGGCGGGATGTCCTTATTGACGTGGGCCTGCCCGCCGACCATGGCCAGCCGCCCGACGCGGCAGAACTGGTGCACGCCGACAGCCCCGGATAGAAACGCCTGGTCGCCGACGCTGACGTGGCCGGCCAGCATCACGTTGTTGGCCAGCACGATGCGGCTGCCCAGGGCGCAGTCGTGGGCCACGTGGGCGTGGGCCATCAGCAGGTTGCCTTCGCCGATCGTGGTGACGTGGTCCTCGGCCATCGCCCGGTGCACGGTGACGAACTCGCGGATCACGTTTCCGTCGCCGATCCGCAGGCCGCCCGTCCGTTCCGGGCAGCGGGCGTGCTGCGGCGGCCCGCCGATCACGGCCCCTTCAAAAAGCTGGTTGTTGCCGCCCAGCACCGCGCCGCGCTTGATCACCACGTGACTTTCCAGACGGCAACCGTCGCCCAGCATCGCCCCCTCTTCCACCACGCAGAACGGGCCGACCGTGACGCCCGCCCCCAGGTGCGCGTGGGGGCTTACAACGGCCAGCGGGTGGATATGGACCACAGTGGGTTGCCCCGGGAGGCGCCGCCTCGGGCGGCCTTCGGCAGCGGATGAGAACCGGGCGGCGCAGCCCGCCCCGCGGCTCTTCCGCCGGGTGAGTCTTGCCGGCGCACGGCCTTCGCTGTTTGCTATCGGCGCTGCCTGTGTTCAGTATTATCGGCGTGCCGCTTGCGCCGCCTTCACCGTGCTGGCAAGATTTGCCGGTCCGTTCGTGGGCGACTGCTCGGAACGCTCGAAACCTTGGAGCGTATCGCACTTGGAGATCGATTCGGTCCCGAGCACCGGCACACTGGCACAGGTCAAACACGGCGCCAGTCGGTGCGATCTCACACAAAAGCAGCGATCCACACCCGCAGCCTCCCCAACCCCAGCCGCCGCAGCTCGGCCAGCAGGCGGCCTTCGTCGGAGGGAATCTCCTTCCAAACTTCCGCCGCACGGACTTGCCTCGGCATCTTCCCAGAACCGCAGGCAGTTGCCGAAGGGGTCGATGACCTCCATGATCTTCGCGCCTCGGCCAATGAGCCGGCGCCAATCGATGCGGCCAGGCTTAAGCCAACTGGTACTCCGGCAACAGCACGATGGTATGCGCGAGCTGGCGGAGTTCGTCGTCCGGGTCCCGCGCTTTGGCTTTCTTCGACCCGGCATCCGGAGCAAAGGCGAACAGCTTCGCCCGCGCTTCTTCGCCGACGTCCCCCTCGAGCAGCAAACGCAGCAGGAACTGTTTGTGGTCCGGCTCGGACTTCGCGTGCCGCTTGGCGAGCCGCGCCGGATCGAGCTTGTCGCCGAACCGCCGATCCTGGCCGCCGAGCAGCCGCCAGGCCAGGTTGTGGCGGGCCACCAGCGTGGCCGAGTTGAGCCACGTGCGGCCCCCTTTCCAGCCGGCCACGTTGGGCGGCTCCAGCAGCGACTGCCCCAGCCCGTCCATCGCGCCAGCCAGCTCTTGCGTGGAAACGCGGCCACCCAGCCGGGCCGCAAGGCCCACGACGTAGTCCACGGGGCTCTTGATCTTCTGGCGGTACGCATGGCCCGAAAAGAACAACCGCGAGCGCAGCACCGTGGTCACCAGGGAGCGCACGTCGTAATCCGACGCCCGCAGCTCCTTGGCCAGCGGTTCCAGCAAGGCGGCCGGCGGCTCGACCTGATCGTTGATGAGCTCGCGGAACAGCTTGCGAGCGAGAAACGTCGCCGCCGCCGGCTGCTCGAGCAGGATGCGCACAATGTCTTCGCCGCCGAAGGTGCCGCGTTGGCCAAGGACCGCCTTCTCGCCGTCGTCGTGCAGCTCCTTGCGGAATTCGAATTGCTCGCCGTTGTTACCCCAGCCGGTGAAGGCGCGGGCCGCCTCGCGGATGTCCTGCTCCGCGTAGTTGCCCACGCCCAGGCTGAACAGCTCCATGACCTCCCGGGCGTAGTTCTCGTTGGGCTTACCTTTGACGTTGCTGGCCGAATCGAGCCAGACGATCATCGCCGGGTCGCGGCTGACGGCCAGCAGCAGCGGCTGGAACTTGCCCAGGGCGTGCTCGCGCAGCAGGTCGTTCTGCTGATACATCAGCCGCAGGCTGCCGACCTTGGCCACGCTGGTGGCGAAGTGGTTGTGCCAGAAAAGCGTCATCCGCTCCTGGAGCGGGTGCGGCGCGTTGAGCATCCGGTAGAGCCACCAGCCCTGCAAGCGCACCAGCGGCGTGCGGTCGGCGGAAGTGACGCGGCCGACCGAGTCGGTCAGACGGCGGCCCATCGAGTTCATTAACTCCCCGAACTCGGCTTGTCCCTCGGCGCCTTTCAGGAGTTGCTCGATGGCCGCGCCGCGGCCGCGCTCGACCGCCGCCTGCAAGGAATCCCAAGCGGATGTTTCGTCGCCGACGGCCCGCGGCGGCACTCCAAAGCCGGCTCGACGGAAGAGATGCGCGGCCCAGCGCAGGTCCCAACGATCGCCCGGCGCCGGCTTCCAGGCCTCGGCCGGGTCAAGCTTCTCTAGCGGCGTTTGATCGAAAGTAGTCGCCATGCGATGTCAGGCGTCTCCGTCTATCTAGCAGCGCGGGCGAAGCTGAAGATCCCCACCAGCCCATACATCTCGGCGAACGACAGCTCCAGTGGGAACGTCGAGGTCCGCTCCCAGCGGATCGTGCGGCCATCGTCCACGCCCACGGTGACCCTGGGGCCGATCAGGTCGTTGATCGATCGGGTGTTGGGCACCAGCGAGACGTCGAACCCGTGCGTCCCGCCAAAGGCCTTGCCGTAGCCGGCCAGCAGGGGCGCCCAGTTGAGCACCAGCTCCACCGTCGGCCGCGGGTCGTCATAGCTCAGGGAGGTGATCTTCGCTTTGCCGGCGGCCAGCGCGGAGTCGATGCCCTGCCCCACGACCTCCGGGGGCTTCCAGTTGGTGAAATCCTTGCCCGTGGTGCGCATGATGTAGGCCTGCACGGGCTGCGGATTGAGCGCGACCACGAGCCAGCCGTTGTGCACGGTGTACGTCGGCGTGAAGGGAAATGCCCGCTCGTGCGGCTGGATGGTGTACAGCTCCACGCCGCGGTACTTGCGGGTCTTGGTCTCGTACTCGGCGCCGGCCTCCGCGGCGGCCTTGCGCAGCGACGTTTGGATTGAGCTCTTCAGCTTCTCTGGATCCTTCACCTCGAGCGCCAACGTATAGCCCAACGAGAGCGGGCCTTGGCTCGGCGCGTTGAAGAGCACGAGGCCCGATCCCAAGGCGCTTTGCGCCTTCTCGATCTCCTTGATCAGGTCCGCCGGCAGGGCTTGCTCCAAACCGGGGCTGGCGACCTTGGCCACCTCCTTGAACGCTTCGAGGGCAGCCTTGAAGGTCGTGCCCCAATCGATGCGCGTGGCGTAGAAACTGGTGATGTCGGCCGGCAACGAAGGCAACTGGCTGGCGGCGATCGGCTCCGGCGTGTTCAGAACCCGCAGCAACCCCTTACGCTCGCCGGTCTCCAGCAGCACCGTTTGCCGCAGATAGGGGCCTTGGCAGCCGGAGTGGAACGAGAAGCTCACCAGGTCGTTGAGGCCCAGCTTCTCGGCGACGGCGGCAATGTTCGGCGGATACACCTTTTCGACGATCTTCCGAGCGCCTTGGATGTCGGCGTAGCCGCGGAGCCAGGTTTCGTAGGTCTTGAACGCACTGAGCCGCTGGAACCGCTCGCTGGCGGTCAGGTCTGGCCGCTTGCCTTGGACCAATTCAAGCGTGTGGGCCACGTCTTCGGTGCCGACGGTCAGCACCACGTGATCGCCTTCTTGCCAGGCGGCCAGCTTCACCGGCCCGCGCTCGAACGTGAGCACCGAGCGGCCGTCGATCTTCTTGGTCTCCAGGTCCTGGTCGCCCACCAGCGCGGCAAACCGCACGGCGCCCAGGATGCCGTCGCGGTACTTGTCGGTCTTGCCGGCGCCGGGAAAGACGATCGTCGCCTGCCCGCGCGGCCCGAGCGG
>JBGQHD010000560.1:0-4315 GCA_041497795.1 Planctomycetia bacterium | reverse complement strand
TGGCAGCGGGCGCAGGCCACCGTCAAACCGAGGAAACCGCGCGTCAGCGTATCGATGCGGTCGGATATTTGGTCCAGTTGCTGGCGGTCGCCGTAATAGACCGGGCCGCAGGCGAAGAACCCGAGCGCGGGCAGCCGCGCCAGCTTGTCGCCGTCGCCAAGCAGGTCTCCCGCGATCTGCTGCCTCGCGAACTCGTCGTAGGGCAGATCGTCGTTGAACGCCTGGACCAGCCAATCGCGATAGCGGTAGCCCTGCGGATATTGCCGGGCCTGGAAGGTGTGGGCCTGGTCCTCGCCGTAGCGGGCCACGTCGAGCCAGTGCCGGGCCTGGCGCTCGCCGTAGTGAGGCGACGCCAACAGGCGATCGACCACCTTGGCGAAGGCATCCGCCGATTCGTCTTGGACGAAGGCCTGCACTTCCTCCGGCGTCGGCGGCAAGCCGATTAGATCAAACGTCACGCGGCGAAGCAGCGCATGCCGATCGGCCGGCGGCGAGGGGTGCAATCCGGCGGCTTCCAAACGAGCCAGCACAAAGCGATCGACGTCGTCCCGCGGCCAAGCGCGGTCGCGCACGGCGGGCGGCTGCGGCTGGGCGACCGGCCGAAAAGACCAAAAGGCCCGGTCTTCCGGCGTAATGCGAAAGCCCGAGGCGCCCTGGGCCGCCGCGGACCGTAAGGCCGGCGTGCTCTCGGGCCAGGGAACGCCCAGCTTCACCCAGCGGGTCAGTGCGGCCACGGCCTCATCGCCGAGCTTGCCGGAGGGGGGCATCCGCAATTGCCCGGAGTGAGCGATGGCCCGCACGAGGCGGCTGTTGGCGGGATCGCCGGCAATCACGACCGGCCCGTTGTCGCCGCCGGCCATCAGCGCCGTCCGCGAGTCGAGCCGCAGGCCGGATTCCTGCTTGCCCGGCCCGTGACACTCGAAGCAGTGCTTGGCGAGCAGCGGGCGAACCGAGGTCTCGAAGAACTGGAATTCCGCGGCAGAAAACTGTCTGGGCTTCGCGTCGTCCGCAACCGAGGGACGCACGAGCGGCCAGCACGCCAAAGCCGCGGCAAGCCAGGGCATCCAGCGCAGCCAAGCACGTCGGCGAGGCAACGCCGGCCGGAGCTGGAGGGAGGCCGTGGGGGCAGGGAACGCCATGATGGCGGGGGAGCCGATCGTGGGGAGGGTATTCCAGGGCTTTGCTGACCCGGTGGGTACCCGTAAGCTTACGAAGCTCCCCGCCGGCGAGCAACCGTTATTGCCCCACGCCGCTCCTCCGCCCCTCTGCCGTCTCGACCCGTGCCGGCCTCTGCCGGGGCTACTTGCCCTTCGCTGGCGCTTCCAGCCGCACCAGGGTCCACTTCTGCGTGCGGCCGTTGGGGAAGTGAACCAAGAGCGGCGAGCGGTCCTTGGTCAGGTTCCCCAGACTGGTCTCGAAGAGGGCGGCCTTGCTTCCGGCCACGGACCAGGCGACTCGCTGGTCGGCCTTGTCGATCGAGCCTTGGATCGTCTGGCCCTTGTCGGACAAGACGTCGTAATACGCGCCGGTCAGCGCGCCGGACTTGTCCGCGACGAGCTGCACGAGCAGGTTGGCTTCCAGGTTCGCTGCCGCCTTTTCGCCGCTCGCGAAGTCTCCCGGCAGCAAGCCGTAGACGCCCAGCGGCAGCCACTCGGACGTCTTCAGGTTGACGTTTCCACTGGCCGCGAGCCCTCCGGCCTGGCTCACCTGCTCCTCGTCCGACGGTTGGCTGGCGCTGCCCTCGCTGACCGTGTACGACTCATACGACTGGTACACCGCCGGCTGCGTGGCGGCCAGGCCGACCCAGGCGGCCGCGGCGCCGAAGGTGGCGACGGCCCAAGCGTCGGCGTGCGGGTGCGTGGCCTGCCAGGCGCTGGGGTGATCGAGATACCACGCGGCCGTGAACGGCTGCGACTGCGGAGCGTAGTTGGCCAGGTTCTGCGCCCGGCCCTGCCACTGGCTTTGGGCCTGGCTGGCACGGTCCGGGAGGCTGCCGCCCTGCGGATTTCCGTTGCGGGCCTTGTCGCGCAGCGCGTCGAGCGAAAGATTGCCCGGCCCCGGCCCCTGCTGGCCGAGGTTGCCAGGGCCTTGCAGACCCGGTCCGCCGTTCTCTCGGAGGTTGCCGGCGCCGGGGCCGACGTTGCCGCCTGACTTCGCGGCGGGTCCGCCCGCCCGGCCGCCGGCGCGCCCGGGGCCCGCCTTGGGTCCGATGGCCACGGCCTGGCCCGCGACCTGCACAACCATCATCATCGTCACCATCGCCGCGACGGACAGTTTCCTCACGAGCGCGTCTCCCCGAGCGTGTGTCAGAGCAGTGGCCGCGTCCCTGGCCGACGAGGCGTCCCAACAGGGACTATAGCTCACGCCGCGCGGCGCGGTCGAAGCAGCCCGGCTGCTTGGAGCAGCCGGGCTGCTGCTTAGGCCGATTCCCGCTGGGGCGCGTCGAGCACCTCGATCCGCAGCCGATCGATGCGGCGGCGGGTGGCCTCCAGCACGGTGAGCCGGACGTTTTGCCAGGTGAGCTGCTCGCCGACGGCCGGGATGCGGCCCAGTTCGTGGAACACGAAGCCGCCGATGGTGTCGAATTCGCCGTCCTCGGGAATGGCCAGCCCTAGCCGCTCGTTGATCTCGTCGATGTGCACGCGGGCCAGCGCTTCGGCGCTGCGGTCGTCGATGCGGCGGATGCCCTCGATGACCGCCTCGTCGTATTCGTCCACGATCTCGCCGACGATCTCCTCCAGCACGTCCTCGATCGTCACCAGGCCGGAGACGCCGCCGTACTCGTCCAGCACGATGGCCATGTGATTGTGGGTGAGCTGAAACTCCCGCAGCAGCTCGTCCACCCGCTTGGTTTCGGGGACGAAGTACGGCTCCCGCAGGATCTTCTGGATCGGCAGACGCTCGGCCTCGGCCGGCTTGGCCAGCTCCGCGAGCAGGTCCTTGGCGTGCAGGATGCCGACGATGTCGTCGCGCGTCTTGTTGAAGACCGGCACCCGCGAGTGGGCCGCCGTGGCGATGAACTGGGCCGCGTCGGCCAGAGAGGTTGCCAGCGGCAGCGCGATGACGTCGGTCCGCGGCGTCATGATCGCCGACACCACCGCATCGCCCAGTTCCATCACCCCCTCGATCATCTCGCGGGCGTCTTCCTCGAGCAGTCCTTCGCGGTGCCCTTCCGAGACGATGGTGCGGATCTCCTCCCCGAACGATTCTTCCGTCGATTCCTCCGGCACCCGCCCGGCAAGACGGTGCAGCAGCGTATCCACGAAGTTGGCGGTCGCGATCAGCGGCGCCAGGAGCAGGGCGACGCCGCGCCACACGGGCCAGGTGCGGTAGATGAAGCCTTCCGACCACAGGCTGGCCACGGCGCGGGGCAGCCAAATCTCAGTCGCCAGCAGGAGCAGGCCTCCCAGCGCCGCCGCGCTCCAGATCGTCGCCAGGCCGGGGCGAGCGGCGGGATCCTCGGCCGCCGAGCGGTCCCAGAGCCAGTAGGTGCTGGCGCAGACCGCCAGCGCCGTGCCGAGCACTTGCAGCGTCTCGGCGGCCAGCGCCACGCGGTCGTAACGCAGCAGAATCTCGCTCAGCCGGCGCCGCGAGTTGCGCCGCCGGCAGAGCGCTTCCAGCTTTTGGCGCGAGAATTCCCGCAGTGCCTCGGCGGCGATGGCGGCTAGGCACGTGACCGCCAGACTGGCGGCGACGAGCCACAATGTTGCGGCGGAACTCACGGCTGGGAGACTGGGGAGAGTTCACGATCCATGCTCACGCCCAACAGCGCGAGATAGTGCCGCTCGCGCTGCCGCATCCGGCGGGCAGCCGCCTGTCGGGTGTCATCGTGCCCGGCCAGGTGCAGGGCCGCGTGGACGACATACAATAGCAGTTCCTGGTCGGCGCCCCAATGGAACTCCGCTGCCCGGGCGGCGGCCGTCTCGGCGCTGACGACGATCTGCCCTTCGACGCGGCCCTCACCCGCTTCGAGGACGAAGCTCAGCGCATCGGTCGCGTAGTCGTGGCCGAGATATCGGACATTGAGCCGCCGCATCGTCGGATCGTCCACCACCGCGACGCTGACTACGGCGGACGAGAGCCGCTCACCCTCCAGCACCTGGCGAACCGCCCGCTGGAGACGGCGGGCATCGATCGGCAGCAGCGCCTGCTCGTTGGCGACCTCGATGCGAAAAGGGGGCATGGAGTCAGGAGGCAGGAGGCAGGAGGCAGGAGTCAGGAGTCAGGAGGCAGGCAATCCTAGGCGTTCGCTGACTCCTGATCCCTGACTCCTGATTACGCCGTCTTCTGCGTGGGGTACTTCACCCGGCCGTGG
>JBGQHD010000559.1:0-4323 GCA_041497795.1 Planctomycetia bacterium | reverse complement strand
TCCTCGCCGACCAGCTTGCGATACCGCGGCCAGCCGGGCAGGTCGTGCTCCTGGCGGCCGTCGGTGTCGGCCACGAAGGCCTTGAGCCGGGCTTCCAAGTCGGCCGCCTGGATCTGGCCCAGCAGCCGCCGGGCGCGCAGGCGGACTTCTGGATCGGCATGCTTCAGCGCCGCCTGGAGGGCGGGCTTGGCGGGCATGCCCAGGCCGGCGAGCTTGGCCGACGCGGCCTCGCGCAAGATGAATGAGTCGTGGCCGAGCTGCTCGATGAGCGCGGCCAGTTCCGGTGTGATGGTGGTGGGCGGAGCGACCAGCGGCTCGCGGGACGGCTTCGAAGCAGCGGCAACATTGACCGGTGGTGCCTCCAGCGGCGGATCTGCTCTGAGCGGCGCGGCGGCCAGCGCGAAGCATCCACCCAGCAGACCAAGACGGAGGCAGAACCAAAGGCGTGCCATGCGCGGTTCCTCAGGCGGGAGTCGCACCGGCGACGGCCAGCCGACTGGAGGGCATTGTAACCAAGAATTCCGCCAGGGAAACGCGATTCCGCATCGCTCACGTCGCCAGCCAATCCGCGATCTTCAAGCCCGGAATCGTCGTGAAGTGCTTGACGTTGTGCGTCACCAGAGTGAACTGGTGCACGAGGGCGCTGGATGCAATGAGAGCAGGTCGAATGGCTCAACGGCGATGCCCTGGCGTGAAAGATCGACTCGCAGCCTGCCGAATTCCTCCGCCGTGGGCAAGTCAAAGTCGAGGACCTGCACGTCCTTCAAGAGCTGCAGGATCAGGTCACACCGCCGCACCGGATTGCCCGCGCCGTAGGCCCAGGCGTAAAGTTCCGCCACGATCAACGGCGTAACGAACAGTTGCCCCGAGTGCTGCTGAAAACGGTGAAAGAGCCGGCGATCATCCTTCAAGTGGGCCGAGCAAATATTCGTGTCGAGGAGGAAGCTCACGACGCGTGTCGCTGAGGGTGACGAAGCCGATCAAGATAATCGAGCATTTCCTCGAAGGTCTCGGGGTCGTCCCTCAACGCTCCGGCCGTGCGTTTCAACCCCTCGCCGGGGATGAGGTTCTCGGCATCTTTGTTCACTTCCAGGCGAACGCCCAGATGCTCGCCCAAAGCCGTGACATGCTGGCGGTTCAGCTCATCGGTAATGTTCTCGGCGACGGCGCCCTCCAAGCCGCGGTGTTGCAAATCGGCAAGGGTGAGTTTGCACAAATCGAGCTTGTCGAATTGATTCAGGTGGAACTCGCTGCCATGCGGCAAATCGCGAGTTGCCGCTTGGAGAGCATCGAGCATTTCCAGTCCCGTGGCCATTTTTCCGCCCTCCTTCTCGGTGGGCATTGGTATCGGTGGTGACAGGCATCGCGTCCCGCCGACCCTACTTGGTTATCCAGTTGGATCAACTTGCTTTACTCATTTTACTGCCCGCTGGCGACGAGCGGCAACGCGTTTTGGCTTTCCGGTAAGATTCAATCCGCCCCGGATCGCTGCACGCGTCTGTCCCACGGGCAGCAACGTCCGCTACGCCAACGCCACGTCCTTGGGCCGATAGAACAGGGCGATCGGCAGCAAAATCAAGAGCGCCGTGGCGCCGAAGGTGAAGAACGGGGGCACGCCTAGCAACGCGAACAACCGTTGGCAAAGGTCGTAGAAGACCGTCGAGAAGATGATGCCGACCCAGTTGATCAGGTTCATGGTGCCGATCATCCGACCCTTGAGCGCCTCGGGCGGCTTGGCTTGCAAGTACACTTGCAGCGGCACGGCCAACAGGCCGGCGAACAGGCCGGCGACCGCCAACACGATCGCGCTGCCGTAGAAGCCGAGCAGGTGCTGCCCATTGGCGCCGGGAAGGCGGTTCAGCCAGTCCGGTGAGATGCCCACACTCTGGAGCGTCTCGGTCGAGACGCCGGGGCACGACAGGAGCAGCATGCAAATCAGCATTCCCCACGTTCCCAGCCGTACGAGCCCAAACCGCACCCGCGCGGCGGACAGCTTCCCCGCCAACAGACAACCCGCGGCGATGCCGATCGAAATGCAGCCCAGCATCAGGCTGGTGTTCGTGGCGTTCAGACTCAGCACGTTGCGACCCAAGGCGTTGACCGCGGGCAGGATCACCGCCGCCACGAACCAGAACAGCGAATACACCACCAGCGCCTGCCGCAGCGGGCGGTCGTTCTTGAGCAACTCGCGGGTTTCGATCGACACGCCCAGCGAGTGCAGACCGAACTCGGCGTTGGGCTCCGCGACCGGCGTGCGCCGCACGAGGAACGAGGTCCCCGTCCCGATCACCGCGATGGCCACGCAGACCATGCCGGGAATCCACAGCGCCCGGCCGAACTGGTCCATCAGCACCCCGGCCAGCACGGTGCCCAGGATCAGCGCCAGAAACGTCGTCATCTGGATCATGCCGTTGAAGCGCGGCAGGTCGCGGGGCCGCACCATCTCCGGCAGGATGCCGTACTTGGCCGGGCCGAACACAGCGCTGTGCACGCCCATCAGCACCAGCACGCCGATCAGCAGCCAAGGCATCTCGCGCGTCAGGTCAAAGCCGGGCTGCTTGCCTTCCTGGACGCGGTCGATGGTCACGTCTCCCCAAGCGACCCGCTGGGCCGCGGCGCCTTGCTGGTTTTGCAGCGTCAGCGTATCGCCCTTCCTCTCCGCTTTTGCTTGCTGCGCCTCGCCGTGGGCGGCGCCCACGTTGAACTGGCTCACCGTCGCCGGGTTGTTCAGCAGCTCGCGCGATTCTCCCTCGAACGTCAGCGTTGCGTCGCGCTCAAACGCCACGTGGACGACCAACCGCTGGGCCATCAGCGCGAGCACGGCCACGCCGCCGATCATGATGGCCACTTCGGCGAACTTGCAGGCCATGACGATCGTCCGCTTGCTGATCCGGTCGGCCCAATAGCCGGCCACGCCGGAAAACAAGATGAACGACATGGCGAACAGCGCCAGCGGGATCGACTGCTTGTCCTGCGGCTCGACGATTTCGCCCGAGACGACCAGCACCTGGGCCGTGAGCAGCAGCACCAGTTGCTTGAAGACGCTGTCGTTGAACGCTCCCATGAACTGGGTGACCGTCATCCCCCAGAACGACCGGTCGCGATAGAGCGTCGGCAGCGAATCCAGATCGACCGTCGGCTGCGAGCGCGGCCGGGGATCGTCGGGCGGGGAAGCGTCGCGGTTTCTCGACATGCGCTCGATTACTCGCGTCATCGCTCGGCTCCGGCGTGGGCGGGCGGACTATCCCACAAGCCGGCCAGTCCAGCAATGGCATCAAGCCGAAACTATCACCATCGATGACGCGATCGCTGCTAAAGAAAGCCATGCCGGCAATGCTAGTCCCCGCAGGCCGGCGACGTGGTCTTGTTCTGTGAACGGAGTCGCGGCGCAATTCCATTGGCCGCCGCACGATGGTCTCTCGCCAAGGCCCTCGCGCAGGCAGGCGCTCGCCGATCTCCTTGACCCACCAATCGTAATCCTAAGCCACGGGGCGGTAAGCCACGATCCGTGTTTTTGCGAGCCGCCAGCTCTGCACCTGGCGGCAATCTGGCGAATCCACCTGCCGCGAAAGGTCGCTTGGCGACGCAACTCGTGCCCTCAGCAAATCTTGCGCAGTGCCGCGCGCCTGCGACCACGGCCGAAAACGTGACACATACGGAAGACTTCGGCACACAAACTGAGCGATCGTTGACCCTGGCGGCGCGCGTTTGACACTTAGCCGACCTTAGCCGCACGTTCCTGGCACCTTTTCCTTCTTCCCTTTCTTGCCCCACGGAGAGCAGGTCGGATAGACTCCCTAAGTCAGGCGGCTTGCGCGGCCGGTTGGTAAAAACCAGGAGGTTATCGAATGAAACGCGGGATTCTTCTGGCGATTCTGGCGGGCGTGCTGTTGGCGACCGATGCCCTTGGTGCCGACGACGGGCCCGTGGTGGGCATCGTCCAATGGGAAGCCGGCCAGCGGCCCGACGCCACCTCGTGGGACAAGACCGACTATTGGGCCGGCATCGCCTTTTCGCCATCCACCGGCAAGTATGCGGCCAGTTGCGAGTGGACGGCCCGCGAAAACGCCGTCCGCCAAGCGCGGGAGAAGTGCAACGCCTCCGACGCGAAGGCCGTCGTGCTCTGCTGCAACGGTTGGTGCGCCCTGGCCACGGGGCGTCTAAAGGACGAGAAGGACTTCCGCTGGGGCGTGGGCTGGGGCCCCGATCAGAAGACCGCCGAGAAGTTCGCCCTCAGCGGCGCACGCGACCGGGGGTTGTCCGACGCCAAGGTCGTTTACAGCATCAACTCCCGCGAGATGCGGACCGGCGGGGCCATCGCCT
>JBGQHD010000558.1:0-4328 GCA_041497795.1 Planctomycetia bacterium | reverse complement strand
TCCGAGAGCGTTTGGGCCGGGGCCACCGTGATCGAATCGCCGGTGTGCACGCCCATCGGGTCAAAGTTTTCGATCGAACAGATGATCACGACGTTGTCGTCGGCGTCGCGCATCACCTCCATCTCATACTCTTTCCAGCCGATGATCGATTCCTCGATCAGCACCTCGGTCACCGGCGACTGGTCCAGCCCACGGCGGACCAGCTCGTCGAACTCGCTGCGGTTGTAGGCGATGGCCGAGCCGGTGCCGCCCAGCGTGAAGCTGGGCCGCACGACCGCCGGCAGGCCGATGTCCTGCACCACCCGCCGGGCCTCGGTGATGTTGTGCACCGTCGCCCCCTTGCAGACCTCCAGGCCGATCTTCTCCATGGCGGCCTTGAACTGCTCGCGCTCTTCGGCCTTGGCGATCACGTCCGGCTTGGCCCCGATCATCTCCACGCCGAAGCGTTCCAGCACGCCGGCATGGTGCAGGTCCATGGCCAGGTTCAGCCCGGTCTGCCCGCCGAGCGTGGGCAAGATGGCGTCGGGCCGTTCCTTCTCGATCACCTTGGCCACGATCTCCCACGTGAGCGGCTCGATGTAGGTCGCATCGGCCATCTCCGGGTCGGTCATGATGGTGGCCGGGTTCGAGTTGACCAGCACCACCTGGTAGCCTTCTTCGCGCAGCGCCTTGCAGGCCTGCGTGCCGGAGTAATCGAACTCGCAGGCCTGGCCAATGATGATCGGCCCGGAGCCGATGAGCAGAATCTTATGCAGATCGTCGCGACGCGGCACGCTAAGACAGTCCTTCCATTGTGGGGCACGTTTACAAACGTGCCCGGAACCGGCACGTTTGGAAACGTGCCCCACGGCTCAGAATCTCACGACGATACCACTGATGCATTGGCCCGTTCAAGGGCCACTCGTTCGTCGTCGTCGGCCTTCCGCACGTGCCCGCGAGGGGCGACCGTCAGTCTTCAAGAGGTGGGAAGCGGCCCTCTTCGATGAGACTTTGGCGCACCAAGATCCGCCGAGGGTTATTGATGCCCAAGACTTTGATCGTCGCCTTGCCGCTTTGCGTCCTGCCGACCTGAACGGGGCCTTGCCAATAGAAATGGCGCTTCCACGACTGCCGACGCGGGTGGAAGAGAGGAACGATCCGGCCGCCCACGTAACCGGAAAGGTTTGGGCCCTTGGCGAGGTTGCATTCCGGGCAGGCGAGGCAGAGATTGTCGAGATCATCGCCGCCGCCGTGCTGCTCGGCGATGATGTGCTCCACGTGGAACGTCAGGAAGTCTGCATCCTGCTGGTCCAGGCGGCAGTACGCGCAGCGGCCTCGAGCCTGTTCCCAGACCAGCGCACGAAGGGCGGCATCCATCATGCACCGTCGGACCTGGCGAGCAGCAACCGCGCTTTGGATTTCAGCAAGGCGACGAAGGCGCCGAAGTTCACGTAGTTTTCGTACTCAGAGCGCTCCTCGAGAGTAAGGGTCCCTTCATTAGACTTGTCCGCCAAGTGAGCGACGCGCGCTTGGAGCTGGCGGTCGGCTTTGAGCTTAAGCAATCGCTTGGCCGACTCAGGTGTGAGGCATCGGCTGAGGGGATCGACAAGCCGCTCCAGAACGGAGTTGGTTTTTGTCATCTTCATACCACGGATTATACCACGCGCGGCCCATGACCGCGCTCTTGGGGCCTCTGCGGCGCTGGCCAGCGACACGTTCGGCCCGCCGACACGGCTTGAAAGTCTACGGACGAGGAGTTGGCTTGCCCAAATCGCGGCTCAGTGCGTTCGTCCGTCTGGTCCTTGAGCTTGGCCACATGCGGCGCGAGTTGCCGATGAAACCAGCTCTCCCCGGTGCCAGACGGCTAGGCTCCGCACGCGTCGGATGATGGATCGTGGCACGGGCTTCCAGCCCGTGAATTCACGGCCAAGATGGCCGTGCCACCCTCACTTCACGCGTGACGGAGCACGAGACCGTCGCCGATGATACGGCGAGCGTCATGGGCGGCCAACACAGCTTCGGCAGTGCGCCGACAAACGGGTTGACTTCCGTCGAGGCACGGCCCTATAACAATAAACAACCTTTGATGAGTTCGGCACGGTTCAGCTCCCAAGCGCGGCTGCCTGACACTTCAAAGGCCCCCACCCGGCTCCGGACCCACCGCACGCCGAACCGCCCTCCCAACCTGCCGATGATGCGTTATTTGCTCACCACGGCGTTCCTCGGCGGCCTTCTGGCCCTCCCTGCCGCGGCGCTGTCGGCTGAGCCGCTGCACGTTCGCATCGACCAGCACATCGAAAAGAAGCTCGATTTCGCCCCCGCCCCGGCAGCGGGCGACGCCGAGTTTGTGCGGCGCATTTACCTGGATCTCGTAGGCCGAATCCCGTCTGTCGCGCAGGCGAAAGAGTTCCTCGCCGACGCCTCGGCCGACAAGCGGGTCAGGCTAATCGACCGGTTGCTCGATTCGCCGGAGTATGCCCGGCGGATGCAGCAGGTGTTCGACGTGTGGCTGCTCGAGCGGCGCGACGAGCCGGCGATTACGCCGGCCGACTGGCAGGCGTATCTCCGCAAGTCGTTCGCCGACAACAAGCCCTATAACGCGCTGGCCCGCGAAATCCTGGCGGCCGACGGCGTGGAGAACCGCCCGGCGGTCAAGTTCTACCTGGCCCGCAGCGGCGAGACGAACGTGCTGACCCGCGACGTGGGCCGGCTGTTCCTGGGCATGGACCTGCAATGCGCCCAGTGCCACGACCATCCGCTGATCCAGGACTACCTGCAGTTCGACTATTACGGCATCTACGCCTACTTGAACCGCAGCTTCGTGTTCGACGATCCCAAGGACAAGAAGCCCTACTTCGCCGAGAAGGCCGAAGGGGAGGTGGCGTTCAAGTCGGTCTTCGTCCCCACCGTGAACGAGCAGAACTTCCGGCCGCGGCTGCGGACCGGAAAGATTCTGCAGGAGCCGGCGCCGGCGAAGGGGCAAGAGTATTTCGTGGCCCCGGCCCCGGCGAACAACGTGCGGCCGATCCCGCGCTTCAGCCGGCGGCAACAACTGGCCATCGCCGCCACGGACGGCACGAACGCCTACTTCAACGCCAACATCGTCAACCGGCTGTGGCACCTGATGATGGGCCGCGGTTTGGTGCATCCGCCGGGCTTGCACCACGCCGAGAACCCGCCTACGCATCCGGAATTGCTGGATGAGCTGGCCCGTGAGTTCGTGGCCATGAAGTTCGACGTCAAGGCGATGCTGCGGGAGCTGGCGCTGAGCAAGACCTACCAGCGGACCAGCGAAGTGCCGCAGGGCATGACGGCCAAGCAATCTGCCCCCGGCCGGTATGCCGTCGGCCTGCTGCGGCCGTTGTCGCCCGAGCAGGTGGCCTGGAGCGTGATGGAAGCCACCGGCGTGTGCGAGAACTACCGGGCGGCCGAGACGGCCCGGCTCAACGCCGACCCGCGGCTGCGCGACATGGTCTCCGTGAGTGCGAAGGCTCGCTACCTGCGGGATCGCGAGATCGAAGAGAAGCTGCAGAACACGCTGGCCGGCTACGTGCCGCAGTTCGTCGCCCTGTACGGCGGCAACGCGGGCGAGCCGGAGCAGGATTTTCAGGCCAGCGTCCATCAGGCCCTGTTCGTGGCCAACGGAACGACGGTTCGCTCTTGGTTGCCGTCGCTGGCTAACCGGTTGCAGATCGTCAATAACCCCCGAGCCGTGGCCGACGAGCTTTATTTGGCGGTCCTCACCCGGCTGCCGAGCGACGAAGAACGGGCCGAGGTGATTGAATACCTGGTCCGCAAGACGGACAATCGGCCGGCGGGCATCCAGGAGGTTGCCTGGGCGCTGCTGGCGTCGTCGGAGTTTCGGTTTAACCATTAGTAGGCCAAATGGTAGGTGCCGCCTGCCGGGCGGCACCGGCGTTGCCATGTGCCTCGGCGCATCCGGTCCCGCCCGGCAGGCGGGACCTACCCAGGAG
Source organism: Planctomycetia bacterium (assembly GCA_041497795.1). Lineage (GTDB taxonomy): Bacteria > Planctomycetota > Planctomycetia > Pirellulales > S012-138 > JBGQHD01. Next base: position 375 of record JBGQHD010000558.1, on the reverse strand, counting down.
ACCTCCCCATGAAGTGCACTTATTCCTGCAAGACGGCGGATCACGTCATGGCCCGGCGGACCTTCCTGGGAGGGATGGCCGGCGCGGGGGCCGCGGCCGGCCTGGGCACGCTCATTCAGCCGGCGGCGGCCAAGCAGCTTGCCGGGCAAGAGAAACACGTGCTGGTGATCTTCCTGGCCGGCGGCGTCAGCCAGCTCGAGTCGTGGGACCCCAAGCCGGGCACCGATACCGGCGGGCCGTTCCGGGCGATTCCAACCTCGGTTACGGGCGTGCACATCTCCGAGCTGTTGCCGCACACGGCCAAGCAGATGCACCGCATGGCGCTGGTCCGCGGCATCAACACCAAGGAGAACGACCACGGCAAGGGGCACTACG
>JBGQHD010000557.1:0-4329 GCA_041497795.1 Planctomycetia bacterium | reverse complement strand
GTCGAGAATCGAGCCGGAAAACAGGAAGTTCGTCTGTAACACCATCCCCATTTGCCGCCGCAGGCTATCAAAGGTGGCGCGGCGGACATCGACGCCATCCAGCCGGATTTGCCCCGCCTGGCAGTCGTACATCCGCGTCAGGAGCGAGAGGATCGTCGTCTTGCCCGACCCCGTGGCCCCCACCAAGGCGATGGTCCGCCCGGCCGGGATCGTCAGGCAAATGTCGTGCAACACCGGCCGGTCAGGGTCGTAGCCGAAGGTGACGTGGTCCAGCTCGATGCGGTCGGCCAGCCTGGGCACATCGAGCGCCGCGGCGGCCTGGCACACCTCCGGCCGGGTTTCCAGCAGGGCGAACACCCGTTCGCTGGAGGCCATCGTAGCCATCAACGTGTTGTAGAACGTGCCCAGCGTAATGGTGGGCCGCATGAACAGGTCCCAATAGAAGAAGGCGGCCACCACCTGGCCGGGCGTCAGGCGTCCGGAAAGCACCTGCCCTGCCCCGTAGCCTACCAGGATCACCTGGCCTAGCAGGCGGATACCCTCCAGCAGCGGGCCGTACAGGCCGTTGAGATGGGCCGCATAGTTGTTGTTGCGGGTGTTCTCGTCCTGCAGCTCGTTGAAGCGGTCGAGGTTTTTGTCCTGGCGGTTGAAGGCCTCGACCACGCGGATGCCCGAGATGTTCTCGGCCAGGTTGGCCGTCAGCCGCGTGAACCCGGCCCGCACGATCTGGTGCTGAACCCCCAGCACGCGGCGAAACCGGGCGTTCGCAAACACCAGGATCGGGATCAACCAGGCCACGGCCGCGAACAGCACCGGATCGGTCAGCAGGATCATGCAGCCGGCGCCGACCGACAGCAGCAGGTTGGCCACCAGGGTATTGAGCCCGCCGACCACGGTGTCCCGCACGGCGTCGAGGTCGCTGGTGGGCCGAGTGATGATCTGGCCCAACTTGTGCCGGTCGAAGAAGCCCATACTCAACCGCTGGAGATGGTCGAATATCGCCTTCCGCAGGTCGCGGACCACTCCTTCGCCGGCCCGTTGCGAGAAGCCGATTTGCAGGGCCTCGAGCAGCAAGATCGCCACCACCGCGGCGGCCCAGATGCCGCCCAGCGCCAGCAGCGGCGCCCAGCGGCCGGACGGAATGCCGTCGTCCACAATCAGCCGGGCCAGCCGTGGGGCCACCAACTCGCCGGCCGCCATCAGCAGCGCGCAGAGCAGCGCCGCGGCGTACATTCGGCGGTAGGGCCACATCGCCCGCCCGAGGTGCCGTAGTTGCCGCCAATCAAGCCGATGACATTGGCTCAACTCATCGGAATCCTCGCGGCCCAACTCCGCCCCCGAGCGCGCGCGACCCTTCTCGTTCCGAGGCTCCGCCTCGGAACGCGCTGTCCGCGAGGCTCTGCCTCGCCATGACCGAAGGTGATGTCGCTTCGTCGAGTCCAACGTGCTTGCTTCGTTACCTGTGGTGTCGGTTCGTCGGCAAGACCGGCGGCGGCTGGAGCCGCAAGCGGCGGAGCCTCGCGTTCATTGCGTTTCTAGGCAGAGCCTCGGAACGAGGGTGTCGGCCGGGCCGTCCGCGTCTTGGTGCCCATTCTGTTCGCTGAGCACGCACTGGCTGCCGCTCATTTGGGCCAGGGCCACGCCGCGATAGTAACCGTCGCGCGCCATAAGCTGAGCGTGCGTTCCCTGCTGCGTGATGCGGCCTGCTTCGAGCACCAGGATGGAATCGGCCCGCGCCGCCGTGCTGATCCGCGAGGTGATCATGACGATCGTCCGGCCGGCGCGGATCTTCTCCAGCTCCGCCAGGATTTCGGCTTCCGTCGAGGCGTCCACCGCCGACAGAGCATCGTCCAGCACCAGCACGCGCGGGTCGTGCAGGATGGCCCGGGCTAGCCCAAGCCGCTGCCGCTGCCCGCCCGACAGGCCAACCCCGTGTTCCCCGAGCCAGGCGTCGTACCGTTCCGGCAGATGGTTGATGAACTCATCGGCCCGGGCCACGCGGGCGGCGCGCTCGATATCGGCCGCCGGCGCCCCTGGGTCGCTCAGGGCGATGTTGTGGCCGATCGTGTCGCCGAAGAGGTACGCCTCCTGGAACACGTAGCCCACGGCCTGCCGCACGCTCCGCAGCGACGCGGTGCGCACGTCCTGGCCATCGATCTCGACCCCGCCTTGCCAGGGGTCGTAGCAGCGGCCGATCATCGCGGCCAGCGTCGTCTTGCCCGCGCCCGTGGGGCCGACCAGCGCCACCAGCGAGCCGCCGGGCATCTCCAGGTCGATCCCCCGCAGCACCGGCCGGCCGGGCACGTAGCCGAACGATAGATGGCGAATTCGCACCGCGCCGGGGCCTTTGGCCAGCCGCGGGGCGGCGGGCAGCTCGGGCGTGGTGTCGGGATGATCGAGCACCTCGACCAGCCGCAGCGTGCTGATGACGGCTTTCTGATAGTTCTCGGCGATCGTGCCGAGCTGCTGCAGCTTGGCCAGGATGGCGTTCATCGCTACGCCGAAGATCACCAGGTCGCCCAGCCGCAGCGTCCCTTGCTGCACCCACACGGCGCCCAAGGTGAACAACCCGACGTGGGCCAAGGCCACGATCCCACGCAACAGCGGCGTCATCCGCTGCTGCACCCCCACGGCCGCCACCACGCGGCCAAACAGCGTGGCGTGTGCTCGATCGAACTTCTGCCGCTCGTGTTCCTCGGCCGCAAAGGAGCGGACGACGTGCGCCCCGGCGATGTTCTCGGCCATGATCCGCACGACGGCGTCCGAGGCGTCGCGCTCCGCCTCATAGATCGGCCGCGAGCGGCGAGCGTAGGCCCGCAACGCCCAAATCCAAAACGGAATCGGCAGCAGCGCGGCCACCGCCATGTACGGCGAGCAAAGCCACAGCATTCCGAGGTAGAAGACGAACGTCAGCACCACGTCGATGGCTGCCCGCAGGCCGACGACCAGAAACTGGCGGATGTTCTTCTGGTCCGACAGGGCCCGGTTGATCAACTGGCCGGTCGAATAGCGGTCGTGAAAGGCGAAGCCCACTCGCTGGAACTTGTCGTAGGCGTCGGCCCGCATGTGGTAGATCACGGCCATGGTCTGCCAGGAGAACACGACGCTGCGAGCCCAGACGAGCAGGCTGCGCACGAGCTGGGCGACGATCACCCAGGTCAACGCCCGGCGCATGGCCGCACCGGCGCCATCCGCCGCCCAGAACCAGTGCCAGAAACCACCGGCCAGGCCGCCCTCCGCGGTGCCCAGCTCCTGGACCATGTTGATCGGCGACTTCAGCGAGTAGACCGCGCAGACTTCGGCCAGGATCGAGGCCACGAAGACCGTCAGCGCGATCGCCGTCTGCCACCGCACCGGCGCGAGAAAGCCCAGCATGCGGCGAACGGGGCGGACCGAGGAAAGCGTCGTACCGCGGGAGGAAGTGGATTCAGCGGATGCAGTGTTCAAGGCAGGACGATTCGCGGGGACCGCACGCCGGAGTAATCTTCAGTTTACGCCGTAGATTCGGGATAGCTAGCGGTGATTGTGGTGCGCGCTCCGCCGGGGCGCACTCCTCCTGGCGGCGGGGCGAGAATATGCCGCTAGCAGACGCCCGGCGGCAAGGGCAGTGTAGTTGTCTCGCTCCGCAAGACGAGCGTGGGGCACGTTTCCAAACGTGCCCGCCCCGCGTCTGCGTGGTGGGGTCACTTCGTGACCCGCTTCCGGTCACGGAGTGAGCCACCCCGCCGGTTGCAGAGCGATGTCCGCGTGCCTACCGATTGCGCGGCGCGCTGCCACACGGCGCCGGGCGATTCGCGGCCGTGATCAGATGCTCTTGACACAAACCCGACTTCCGTGTGACCATCCCGCAATTGCATTCTAAGTCCTCGCAGACCAAGCGGTCTTGCGGTGACTTGAGTCGTCCCATGGAAGAGAATTTCAAGGAGGGTCAGACATGCTTGTGCTTACACGCCGCATTGGGGAATCAATTCATGTTGGGTCGAACGTGGAAATCAAATTCCTTTCGGTCCGCGGCAACCATGCCCAAGTCGGCATCCAGGCACCTCGTACGATCGAGATCTTGCGAGGCGAGCTTTTCAAGCAGCCGAGTGATGAACAGTTGCCCGAAGAGGACCGAAACCAACGACGCCCGGGATCGAGGTTCGCTGTCCTACTGGTCGAGGACGACCCGCTGCACGCCAAGATCATTTCACGCATCCTCTCGAAAACGGCTGCGGCGGAGGTGGCGGTTGCTTCCAGCGGGGAGGAGGCGGCCGAGAGGCTTTGCAGTGCATTTCAGCCTGACTGCTCCAATTCGGTGCCGAGGCTGATCATGCTCGACCTGAGGCT
>JBGQHD010000556.1:0-4334 GCA_041497795.1 Planctomycetia bacterium | reverse complement strand
TTGCGGGATATGCAGGCCCGGTACGGCATCAACGTGGTGGTGCGATGGCGCAAGCAGGCCGAGGCCGAAGCCATTACCGCCACATTGAATGCCGCGCCCCATAACTCGCCCGCGCCCCTTGTGCTGACCGACGTGACGCTGCGCACGGCCTTGGACCTGATGCTGGAGCCGCTGGGTCTGGGTTGGACCGTGCGGAACGACGTGCTGATGGTCATGTCTCGTGATAACGCGGACACGAGTCTGTCGGTTCGGACTTACCCCATCCCAGCGGAAATCGACGCGCAACAGTCCCTGTGGCGCACAGACGTGGCCCAGGTGCCTTCTGGCTGGCCGGTTTCTCCTGCTTGGGAAACACGCAAGTATCGGACCAACGAGTCGGAGGAGTTCGTCAGCAACCTCAAGAGTCTCATGCGGTCGGATTCCTGGAGCGACGCCGGCGGTCCCGGGAACGTCCGCGCGGTTCCTTCCGGCATTGTCGTCACGCAGACTCAGCGCGTGCACAGCGAGCTGACGACCTGGCTCGGCCAGTTGCGCCGGGCGACCGACCCGCGCGGGCTCGACTACGACGAGCGCGCCACGTCGCCCCAGGCCGAGCGGCTGTGGCGGGCGCTCGAACAGCCGGTGACCGTCAAGTTCCTTGAGAATCAATACACCCTGCGGCAGGCACTGGACTATTTCGCAAAGCGGCACGGCCTGCCCAACGTGTTCATCGACGATCGAGACTACGACGCCGATCAACATTATCCCCAGCTTGACGTGAAAGACGTTTCCCTGGCCGCCGCACTGGACCGGCTGCTCGATCCCATCGGGCAGGGCTGGCACGTGCGCGACAACGTCTTGGTGGTCACGTCCAAGGACGTCGCCGACACCACGATCGTCAACCTGACGTATCGCTGCCCATGCCTGGCCAGCGGCGACGCGGAGACCATGATCGACCTGTTGTTGAAGAACTTCGTCAGGCGCGACTCGTGGAAGGACGCCGGCGGCCCCGGTTGGGGCCTGTGGGTGTTCGGCAACGTGCTGTCGGTATCGCAAACGTGCTCCGGCCACAGGGAAGTGCGGCAGTTTCTGCGGCAGTGGGAGGCTGCTCTCGACGTGGCCCCCGGCGGGCCGCCGCGGTTCGCGGCCTCGCCGGCCGAGCAGCGGCTGCAAGCCGCCCTGGACGGTCACGTCACTTTTTCCTGCGAGAATTGCCCATTGACGGCGGCGGCGACGGAGCTATCGCGGCGCGGCGGCGCAGAAAACGTTTGGTGGGACTGGCAGTTGATCCACGGGGCCACGTCCACCGAGTTCTTCGACAACCTGCGCGGCGGAAAGCTCCGTGAGACGTTCCACGCGGCGGACGAGCCTGCCTGCGACGTGCTCACCCGGCTGCTGCGGCCGCACGCTTTGTCATGGATCATCGCCAACGACGCCCTGTGCGTGACCGCGAGCGTTGGATCGGCAGCGTACCCGGTAACCGGCTTCTACAAACTGCCTCGGGCGGTGACCCCGCCGGCCAATCGCGCGGATGCGCTGATCGACCTGGTCAAGTCGCACATCGATCCTGAGTCCTGGAAGGACGCCGGCGGCCCGGCGCAAGTCGAGTTGGTATCGGGCAACGTGCTGGTCGTGTCGCATTCGTGGCCCATGCACGGCGAGGTGCGGTTGTTCTTGCGGCAGCTCGCGGCCTCCCTCGACGCGCCCAGCGGCACGTGGACGTTTGCGGCGTCGCCTGGCCAGCAATCGTTGCTGGCGACGCTCCAGCGGCCAATCACGTATGCAGGCCGCGACCGGCCGTTCCGAGAGATCCTGTCGGCCCTCGCGGAACGGGCGAGCGTGCCGATCGCGCTGGATGAGCCCGCGCTGGACGATCCGGTGATCCCCGAGCTGGAAGGGGTTCGTCTATCGCTCGATGTCAAGGACGAACCGCTGGCAGAGGTGCTCGCGCGATTGCTCGAGCCGCGCGGCCTGCAATGGGTCGCGCAGAAGGGCGGGCTCCTGGTCACTCGCCTCGCCGGGGACAGCCGGATAACGGGCTTTTACAAGCTGCCCAAGGAGCTAACCCCGGCGACGGAAAGTGCCGAGACGTTGACGGACATCATCACGTCGCACATCCGGCCCGACTCGTGGAAGGACGCCGGCGGCCCCGGCTGTGCCCATTTGTTCGCCGGCAACGTGCTGGTCGTGTCGCAATCGTGGACGGTGCATCACCAAGTGCGGCGGTTCTTGCGGCAGCTCACGGCCGCTCTCGACGCGCCCGCCGGCGCGGTGATGTTGATGGAGCCACCCAACGAATCGTCGCTCACAACAGGCTTCCACCGCGTGCCCGATGAAATGCTGGCCACGGTGCGGTCCACGATCGTTCCCCTGCCGGACGACCCACCCGGCCTGGCCGACGACTGCTTGCGTGACTGGATACTGGAGCTCTGCGAGCTTGCGGAGAGTTGGCAGGACAACGGCGGCGAGGGCGTGCTGAGCGTGCTTGGAGCCCGCGACGGGAAGCGCGCGGTGCTCATCGTTTCGAACAAGCCTGCCGCCCATCGCAACCTGCGCCAAGTGCTCGACCGGTTGCGCACCAATCCGCCCCGGCCCGATGACACGCGGCAGAGACTCAAGGAAATCCAAGAGGATATTCGGCAGCGTGCCAAGACCAAGTTGTGGCCCCAAATGGGCACGGGACCCCTTCCAGCCGTTTGGTAGAGCTATGACTTCACCCCCAGACCAAACACCGCGCAGGCGCCCTTGCTGGCGCCGGTTTCTGCAATTCCGCCTCCGCACGCTGCTGCTCGTGACGATGGTCGCGGCCGTGGCGATGTTCTTCTACACCCGGCCGGAGGTGATCGAGGAGCAGCCGATGCCGGGCTTCCACCTCAAGCGGCAAGTCTATCGCACCGACGACAATACGCCGGTCAACCACGGCTGGTGGGAGCTGCGCGACGGCGAGCAGCACCTGGTGTGCGAGGGGCGCTATCGCAACGACCAGCCCAGCGGCGAGTGGACCTGGCGGCACGCGAACGGCCGCCCGCGGCAGCAAGGGGAGTATCGCCAGGGCCACCGGCACGGCCTGTGGAAAACGTGGTACGACGACGGCCGCCCGCGCGAGGAATGGACCTACGCCGACGGCACGCTCGACGGGCCGGCGCGCTCGTGGTGGCCCAGCCGTCACGTGGGCGAGTCTCTCCGAGACTCGCATTCGCGTCTCGGAGAGACGCGGCCACGTGCCGTGAGCGGGCAGTTGGCCAGCGAAGGAACGTACGCCGCCGGGCGGCAAAGCGGCCAATGGACCTTCTACAACGAGCAAGGCCAGCAGACGGCCAGCGGCAACTATGAGAACGGTGCCCGCGAGGGCGATTGGCTGGCCTGGGACGACGACGGGAACGAGCTGCCGACGCAGCACTACGCGGGTGGGCGGCTCATCCCGGATGACAAGCCGCTCGTCGAAGCGTGGCGCGAGCGGCTCTACGCTCACGTGGGCGAGTCTCTCCGAGACTCGCAATCCGGTCTCGGAGAGACCGGTCCACGTTCGGCCGGCTATGCCAAGCGCTGCGAAGCGGCCTGGGCTTTGGGCCGCCTCGGCGAGCCAGGATTGGCGGTGCTGAACGAGGCGGCAGGCTCCGCCGACGCCGAGGTCCGCTCGCTGGCATTTCTCGAGCTGGTCGAGCAGCCCAAGTGGACCGAGGCCAACGTGCCGCGGCTGGTGGCCGCGCTCGACGAGCCATCGGAGCACGTGCAACTGGCCGCAATGCTGGCCCTCTCGCCGCTGAGCGACCGGGCGGAGGCGGCCGTGCCCCGGCTGGAGCAATTGCTCCGCGACGACGAAGCAAAGAAGCCCGGCTACTTTGAGCAGCGGGGCTTCTCCGCCAGCTCGGCCAATGGCTCGGTCAATGGGTCGTACAACGTCCCCGTCGATCACTTCGCGGTCTGCGTGCTGGCCACGCTGGTGAGCATCGTGCCGGAGCGCGACGACCTGGTGGCCAAGCTGGTGCGGGCGTATCCGGCGCACGCCCTGTACGCGGAGGCCTACGGCGAGGTCACCCGCTACCTGGTCCCGTCGGCCCAGCCGGGGCTGCTCAAGGCGGTGAAATCGCCCGATGCCGAGGTGCGCGCGGCCGCCCTGGCGACGCTGGGCAGCGCGGTGCGCGCCGGGCGGTTTCCGACATCCGCGACGGCGGTGCAGGTCTTCGCCGAGGCGCTTAGCGACGGCGAGGCCACGGTCCGGCGGCAGGCGTGTGATGCCATCGGGGCCTTCGGCCCCGACGCGAAGGACTTGAAGCCGCAATTGCAAAAGGCGGCGAACGATCCGGACCCGGAGGTCGCCAAAGCGGCGCAGAACGCGATCCAATTCGTGGAGG
>JBGQHD010000555.1:0-4338 GCA_041497795.1 Planctomycetia bacterium | reverse complement strand
CGGCTAGCCGCCAAACTTCTTCACCGGCCAGCCGAGCTGGCCGGGGTCGAGACTGCGCAGTTAATTTCGACTATCGACCCCGATGAGCTTTCTGGCGCACCTCACCGTCTGGCTCAATGCCCTGGCGAATCTGCTGGGCCGGATTGCCCTCGCGCCGATCGCCGTGCTGCCCGGCTGGCTGTCGGCCACGCTGGTGGCAGTCGTGACCGGGGTGCTGCTGCTTTTCGTCTTCAAGCACACGTCGAACCAGCGGGCGATCAAGCGGGCCAGGGACGACATCAAAGCGCACCTCCTGGCCATCAAGCTGTTCAAGGAGAGCGTGGCGGTGGCCCTGCGGGCGCAGGGGCGCATTTTGTGGGGCGCCCTGCGGCTGGCCGTGCTGGCCGTCGTGCCGATGCTGGTGATGGCCGTGCCGGTGTGTCTGCTGCTGGGGCAGCTTGCCCTGTGGTACCAGGCCCGGCCGCTGCGCGTCGGCGAAGAGGCGGTGCTAACGGTAAAGCTCAGCGGCGCGGCCGACTCCGACTGGCCCGACGTGCGCTTGCAGCCGACCGACGCGGTCGAGGTCGAGATCGGCCCGGTCCGCGTGGAAAGCCAGCGAGAACTCTGCTGGAACCTCAAGGCCCGCGAAAACGGCTATCATCGCCTGGTATTGGAAGCCGATGACAAGCCAGACGAGAAACAACTGGCCGAGAAACAACTGGCCATTGGGGAGGGGTTCATGCGAGTCAGCCCCCGGCGGCCGGCCTGGGACTGGACCGACGAGCTGTTGAATCCCTGGGAGCAGCCGTTTCGGGCCGACTCGCCGATCCAGTCGATCGACATCCAATACCCCGATCGCAAGTCGTGGACCAGCGGCACGAACCACTGGGTGATCTATTGGTTCGTGGCGTCGATGGTCGGGGCGCTCTGTTTCCGCCGGGCGCTGAACGTTCAGGTCTGAGGGGCATCCGTTCGTAGTGCGGCCTTGAGGCCGTTGACGGGACTAACCGAATGGCTTGGCTAGGTGCATACCGTCGCACCGCTGGGCTTGTCCCAGCGGAGCGATGACTGACAGCTACTCGGCCGACCCCGTTCCCCCCTTTATTGTCTCCCAGCGCATGGACCAGGAAATCATCGTCGTCTCCGGCCTGCCGCGCTCCGGCACGTCGCTGATGATGCAAATGCTGGACAGCGGCGGCGTGGAAGTCGTCACGGACCACGTCCGGGCGGCCGACGTGGACAATCCCCGGGGCTACTACGAACTGGAGCGCGTGAAGAGGATCAAACAGGATGCCTCGTGGCTGCCGCAGGCGCGAGGCAAAGCCTTTAAGATGGTGTCGCAGCTTCTCTACGACCTGCCGGCAAGCGAGCGGTACCGCATCATCTTCATGGATCGCGATTTGGACGAAATCCTGGCGTCCCAGGAAAAGATGCTCCAGCGACTGGGCCGCAGCGCGGCGCCCCGCGAGCAGATCAAGCAGGCCTTCCAGTTGCATCTCGAGAAACTGCACGCCTGGCTCGGCGAGCAACCTCACCTGGCGGTGCTCCGCGTCAACTACAACGATCTCGTCCAGCGCCCGCAAGAGCAGGCCCAGCGCGTGAGCGAGTTCCTGGACGGCGCCGCCAATGCCGAACGGATGGCCGAAGCAGTGGATCGGTCGCTGTACAGAAACCGGAAAGCTTAGCGATCGTTCCCCGTCACTCGGGATTTACCAGCACCTCGTCGGCGAACAGCCACTGTCCGTTGGTGTGGGCCACCACGCGCACGTAGCGCCCTCGCACGCCGCGGGGCTGCGCCCTCAGCGTTTCGATAAACGTCGGCCGGCCGTCCGCCTCGCGCCGCACGGTGGCGACCTGGCGGAACTCCTTGCCGTCGTCCGACACCAGCACGTCCACGGTGCGCGGCAGATAGATGCCTCCCCGGACTTGCTGCAGGAAATGGACGCCCACCTCGCGCACTTCCATCGCTCGGCCCAGGTCGATGGTGGCGACCAGGTCCTTGCCTTCGATGCCCAGCCACTCTGGGTTGAGGAAGTCGGCCGTGCGGGCGACGTGGCCGTCGGTCAGCCCGCCGACGCCCGGCAGCGCATAGACCTCGGCGGGCGGGAAGGCGAGCGTCACCGGCTTGCCCCGCGCCGCATGGCGGAGCGTCGGGCCGGGCAGCGGAGCGTTGACCACAACTTCATCCACGAAGGTCCAGTCGCCGCCCGCGGCCAAGCTGACGCGCAGATAGCGGGCCGTGATATCGGCCGGCTCGGCGCGGAACCAGCCGCGCTGAGCCGCCCCGGCCTGCTGCGTCACGGTGGCGACGGAGCGGAAGTCTCGGCCGTTTTCCGAGACCGCGAAGTCCACTTTCGTCGGCAGGAAGATGCCGCCGGCGGCACGCAGGCAGTGAACGGCGAGGCCCTTGATCGGCTTCGCCGTACCCAGGTCGATGAGCACGTGAGCATCCTCCGCGCCGCGCTCCCAGCCGATCCAGCCGGCGGAACCAGCCTCGTCGCCGTCCGCCAACAGGCCGTCGGTCAAGCCCTGCGGACCCGGGCCCGGGTAGCCGGGGTCGGCGGGTTTCAGTGTCACACGCGCGCCGACTGCTGCATGGGCGACGGCGGGCACCTTGCGATAGGTGCGAGAGAACGTGTGACGTCTCGGGTCGCGCTCCTCGCCGAACCAGCGGGCCTTGACGGTGGTTGTATCTCGCAGCTTGAGCGGGCTGCTGTAGGGCGTCGAGCGGATCGTCGGCTCGTTGCCATCGAGCGTATACCGCAGTTGGCCGTTCCGCAGCGCGGTGTCCAGCGTCAGCGTGACTTCCCGGTCGAACACGGCATCCGGCCGCATGTAGACCAGCGGGTCCAAAAGGCCGTCGGTCCGCAGGGTAAAGCCGTGCAGCACCTGATCCAGCGCCGGCTCCGTGGCCCGCAGCCGCCGCAGGAAATCGGCGTGGCCCCGCTGCGCGGCGGGGTTCCACGTCGGCTCGTTCCGCAGCGCGCCGGTATAGCGCAGGAACGGCACCGCCTGCTCCTCGGGGCTTTCCCAGACGATGGAAGTGGCCCCCAGCAGCAACGGCTCGTCGCGGCGAAGCTGCGCCCCGTTGACCAGGTAGGGGTCGAAGTACGCCGCCTTGGTGCCCCAGGGCGGATTGATGACCGCGTAGCCCTGCTTCACCAGCTCGCCCGCCGAGCCGCCGCCGCCGACCCACGGCATCACGATCAGGTCCTTGGGCGGCGGCACGGGCGCGAAGGGCGCGCCTTCCCAGACGATCGTCCGCTTGCCGTGCTTGGCCACGATGCCGTGCATGCGGTTGAGGAAGGCGTTGAAGACGTCGGCCGGCCCGGTGAGCTTGTGCTTGGCGATGAAGGCCTTGACCTCCGGCATCTTCTCCATGCCGCCCAGCGAGGCCTCGTCGCAGCCCAGGTGGATGTAGGGGGACGAACGAAACACGTCGCTCACGTCGCCCAACAGCCGGTCGAGGGCCTCGTAGGTGTCGTCGCGGACCATGTTGATGACGCCCAGCGTGACCGTCTGGCCCTTCTCGTCGCGGTAGCCGAACCGTTCGGGCAGCGTGCCGCGGAGCTGGCCGCTGTGGCCGGGCATCTCGATCTCGGGCACGAGCGTCACGCCCCGCGCGTCGGCATAGGCGACCAGCTTCTTCAGCGCCGCCAGGTCGTAGACGGCCGGCTTCTCGCCGCCGGCCCAGGCGAAGTTGCCCGTGCCCAGCTTGGGAAACGCCCGCGACGGAAACACCCAGGCATTCTCGTCGGTCAGGTGCAGGTGCAGGTAGCGAATCTTGTAGAACCGGCAGACCTCGACGCACTGCTTGAGGGTGTCGATCGAATGCGGCTTACGGGCCACATCGAGCATCGCGCCGCAGTAGGCGAAGTGAGGACGATCCTCAACCTTCATGCGGGGTAGCGAAACGCGGCCATCGCTCACCCGCAGCGCCTGCAGCAGCGTCGCCGTGGCCAGCGCGACGCCTTGGTACGATGCCCCGGCCGCGGTGGCGTGGTCGCCCACGGTCAGATCGTAGGCTTCCCCCTTGAGCTTCGAACTGAAGACCAAGGCAATGTCGCCGGCCCGAGGTGTGGCGCCTTCGACGACGCTGGCGCGCAGGCCGGTGATCAGGCGCACCTCTTCCGCCAGCACCTCTGCCAGCGGCACGAGGGACTTGTCCGCCGCCACGATGCGGCTGCTTTCCGTGAGCCGCAATTCGCCGCCGCGCACGTCGGCACGATGCGGCCAAGGGACGAGCAGCCAAGGAACGAGCGGCCAAGGGACGAGCGTCGTGTCGCCCCCCAGGGCCGGCTCGATGGCCGCCGCCGGGACGAGGAGCAGAAAACAGCAGCAGGTCAGGCGTTTCATGGG
>JBGQHD010000554.1:0-4344 GCA_041497795.1 Planctomycetia bacterium | reverse complement strand
CCTACGGTCATGGTTTAACGACCTCGAGCACCAGCGGCTTGCCGTCGCGCTCCAGGGTCACTCGCTTGGCCTCCACGTGCCGCACGACGAACACCGCGTCCGCCGCGGCTTTGACCGCCTGCCCTTCGGCGTAGGGGCGGCCGTTGATCAGCGCCAGCCGCCGCTCGCCGCCGACCACGGTGCCCGTCAGCTTCAGGCCGATTTTCTCCGGATTGGCCGGGAGCGCCGCGGCGATCTTGGATCGGTCCGGTGCCGGCTTAACCTGTGGCTTCGGGGGCGGCGCGAAGGGGTCTCGCTCCAGGCGAACGTCGTCGGCCTTACGCCGCGGGTCTTGATCCATCCAACGCACCAGTTGCTGCCAGGTCTGTGTGGCTGCCTCGGCGATTTTCGCCGCGTCGGCGGTCTTCACGCCTTCGGGCACGGCCGCTACGGGCGATGCCGCCGGAGTGGGCGTCGTTTGATCCGCGACCGCATTCACGAGTTCCTCGCCTTTGAACCAGCCGACGAACAGCGGCGCCCAAAACCAGATCGCCACGCCGGCCAACAGCGCCAGCAGTCCTGCCTTCTTGGGGTTCCGCCGCAGATCGCGGAGGATCTGCTGCCTTAGCGTCTGAGGATTCATGCCTCGACCGGCCTGGTGCCGGCTCCCAATGTATCGGCGGAGGTGGACAGGCTAATCAGTTTTATCCGCAGGATTTGACTGACCGGTGAACATTGCCAACTTCAGCACGCAGGTCACAATCGGCGCATCTTTCCGCTCGTGCGTGATGTGCAGGTCCTCGATCCAAATGCTCTGGGGCATTTGCTCGAGCTGTTGCAGCACGCGGTAGACCTGCGGGAAGGTCCCTTCGCACGCCAGCGTCAATGGCACGCGCTTCAGGTAGTGACAGCGTGCGGCCGGCTCCGGCTCGAACTTCATGGCCTTGGCCCCCGAGGCCGTGACGATGCCAGCCAGCTCGCCGAAGACCGCGGCCAGGTTCTGCCGCCCGGCGGCTTGCCGCCAGGCGGCCACGAAGGCTCGCGTTTCCTTCAGCTCTTGGTTGGTCTGCTGGAGCTTGAGCGGCAGCGAAGCCGCGTCGGCCAGGGCGTTCTGCTTCAGCTCGAGTTCCGCGCGCATGTCGGCGATCTCGGCCTGGGTCGGCCGATAGAACCAGAGCGCGAACGCCAGCGTGCCCACCAAGAGCGGCACGGTGACGAACCAACTGTTGTAGCGGCGCTTGGCTTTCGGCTGTGGGGCGCTCATGGTGCGTCCTCCTCGCGTTGCTCGGCGGCCGCGGGTTTTTCGGGGGCTTCGTTCCCCGCGCCTCGCGCGCGGGGGCCATCGTCGTCGTCGTCTTCTTCGCGCGGGTCGCCGGTGCGATCAACCCGGTCGGCCGCATCTTTGCCGGCTTCACGGGAGCTGACCGGATTGGGGACGACGGCGGACGGGCTTAACGGCACCGTCGGAGGCGGCGCGAACAGCGGCAGCTCGATGGCTCGCGTGGACCCCGACGCGGTCGCGCTCTGCCGTCCTCCCTCCGCCGTTTTGCGCGGCTGGGGCGGCGCGCTCGGCCCGCCCGACTGGCCATAACCCGGCGCCAGGCTGAGCCGCACGTTGAACTTCAGCGCGCGGCCATCGTCCGCCGGCGCCATCCCCAGCAGCTCGACATTGCTGAAGAGGTCCAGCTTGCCCAGCGCGGCCAGGTACTGGCGCAGGGCCGCGTGATCGGTCATCAGTCCCGACAGCAGCACGACCGTCGGCCGGAGTTGCAGGTCTCTACGCAGCTCCGCGAGGTCGGCCTGGGCGGGCGGCTTGGGGGCTTGATTCTCCGGCGGTGGGGCCGCGACGATTGGGTTGGCGCGGCCCCCCTGGCCGGCCTCGGGTTGAATCTTCAGTTCCTGCAGAACCAACGACTCCGGCCAATCTTGCACGATCGCCGCCACGATCCGCGCCCGCGACCAGGGATGCCGCAAATACGCGACCAGGTTGGCCTCGCCGCGGGCTTCGCTGAGCTGAGCCATCGCCTTGGCGAGGTTCATGGTCTCGGCCATCATCGTCTCGTGACTTTGCCGAGCCAGGTCGAGCTCGGCGGCGACCGCCAGCCGCTTCTTTCGCAGGACGAAGCCGCCGGCGGCGAGAAGCCCCGCGAACAGGAATACCACCACCACCCGCGACCACCGGTTCTTGCGGTGAACGTCGCGTTGGCGATACTTCTCGGGCAGGAAATCGATCTGGGACATCGCGTGGGGCACGTTTTCAACGTGCCGGTTAGGTCATGGGCACGTTGGAAACGTGCCCCACATCACTGTTCACTCCACCTCCCGCAGCGCCAGGCCCGTCGCCACGTCCCACTGCGCCTTGCGGCCGGGCACCGAGGTCCGCTCGTATCCCCGCAGTGGGTTGCCCAGCTCGCCGGGCAAGTTGAGCCGCTGGGCGAACGTCTCGACCAGCGCCTCGGTGGCTTCACCGCCGCTGAGGACGAAGCGGTCGAGCTTCTGGCCGCGAAACGTCACGCTGTGGTAGCGCAGGCACAAGGCGACTTCGCCGGCCAGACGGTCGATCACCGGGCCGAGCGACTCGGTGACGGTCCGGGCCACTTCGGGGTCTTGCCGATCGGCCCGCCGTTCACCGTGGTGGCGGCGCATGGCGGCGGCATCGGCCAGTTTCAGATTCAACCGGGCGGCCACGGCCTCGTCGAGCTGGCGCCCTCCCAGCTCGACGTACTTGACGAACTGCAGGTCGGCGCCGCGGGCGATGATGACGGCCGTGCTCGAGGCGCCGAGGTGAACGTACACGGCCCCCAGCGCGCTGTCTTCTTCCCGGCGGAACTGCCGGCTGAAACAACGGGCCAGGGCCAATGGCTCGACGTCCACGGCCACGGGGCGCAGGTCCGCCTGTTCGATGACCGCCAGCGCTCGGTGCAACGCGGCCTTGGGTGTGGCCATCACGATGACTTCGCGTTTCACGGCCTCGCCCTGCCGCACGTCGCCGGCCTCGAGGAAGCGGATTTCCGACTCTCCCTCGAACGTCAATCGCCCGGCGGCCTCCTGGCGGACGATCTGCGCCAGCGCCTCGCCGCGGGCCTGGGGCACGCGGATGTTTTGCACGAAGATCTCGCCCGAGCCCAGGCAAAGCACGGCGTCGCGGCCGCGGAAGCGTTGGCTTTCCCGCGCTCGCCGCACCGCTTCGGCCAGTTGGGCGTCGCGCTGCGCGGGCGTAAGCTTGTCGGCGTACGGCAGGTCCCAGCGCTCGGCGGCCAGCAGCCGCGAGCCGTCGGCGCTGAACTGCATCAGCTTGACCGAGCGCGTGCCCAGGTCAACGCCGATCGGGCCGTGGTTCTTGATGCCTGGCCAACGAAGCATGGGATCGGATAGCCTAGTTCCCGGAAAGGTTCAAAGTCGGCGCGGTGGCGGTCGGCGTGTCGCAGGTCGCCAGGCCGGTTACGGGGTTCACCCGCACCGCGACGTACCGCTGCGCGGAGCCGGCCCCGGCCGTGAGCCAGACGATCGAGGGCGTGGCCGTAGTCGTGGCCCCGAGCGGGGTGAACTCCACGTTGTTCTGCGTGAAGCTCTGCGCGCCGCGCTGCACCGCCAGCAAACGGACACGGGTGCCGAGCGTGGGCAACTGGGCCAGATCGGCCGTCTTTTGCGTGGCCGGATCGGACGGCACGCCCATCGGCCCCGAGGGCAACGCGTTCAGGGCCGCGTTGGTGCCGCTGTGGGTCAGCGTGTACTTGTTCGTGCCGGCGTCGAAGCTCAGGCGATACTTGCTGTTATTGGCCACCGCCAGGCTGCGAGCGTAGGCCAGATCGCTCGTCAAGATGGCGCCGGCGGATTGGAGATGGCTGGCCGCGCCGGGCGAAGAACTGGATACGACCACGGCCGCCACAATGCCGATCGTCGCCACGACGATCATCAGCTCGACGAGCGAGAAGGCGGCGGATCGGCGACGGCTGGGGCGCATGACGACGGAATCCTAGGTTTCCGCCTGGATCGGCGCGCCCGACCGCCTGGCGGTACGTCCCGCCTGCCGGGCGGGACGCGACGGTTGGTGCCCGCAACGCGGACGACTCACCATGTGCCGCCCGGCAGGCGGCACCTACTTGGCTGGCTCGGCAATCACGTGCAGCTTGCCGGACCGCAGCAGGTCGATCTGTTCCTTCACCAGCGCATTGTTGTCGCGCAGCAGGCGGATGATCTCCTGCCGCTGCTCGATGGCGTTGGCGAACGTGGCAGGCCCCTCGGACTGCGCGGTCGCCGGCGGCTGAGAAAAGCCTAGCATGCACAGCATGCCCATGACGGCGGCCCCCAAGAGCGCGGAAGGCCAATCCAGACGGTTGCGCATGATTCGACTCCTTGGCGGTT
>JBGQHD010000553.1:0-4347 GCA_041497795.1 Planctomycetia bacterium | reverse complement strand
GCCGCCTGGCGCAAGCAGGCCCTCGACTGGCTGCGGGCCGACCTGAAGGCGTGGACGGCGCTCTTCGAACGCAACCCGCGGACGAAGGACGCCGTGGCCACGACCATGGCGTACTGGCAAACCGACCCCGACCTGGCCGGCGTGCGCGATGAGGCGGCTGTGAAGAAACTGCCAGCGGGCGAGCAACCCGCCTGGCGACAGCTCTGGGCCGACGTGACCGCGCTGCGGAAACGGGCCGAACAGCCGGCCGATGTCAAGCTACCGAAGTAAGGCGGCCCGGCCAGGCTCACCGAACCCCTGCCTTGGCAGCCGCTTCCGAGTCAGCGCTGGGAGAAAGTGCAGCGGATTGCGACCGGACACGTAAGCCAAGACAACGCGGGATAGAAAAGGGGACATTCAGTGCCATTCGGGACATTCTACTTTTGCGTTGCGGCGGCCCGATCGAACCCGGTCCCCCTTCCGAGAATCTTCACCCAAGTGGGGGCTGAAGCCTTGTGCCGGCTTTCGGATGGGCTAATTCGTAGCCACCGCATCAGACTTCGCATCACCGCGAAAGGCGCCAGCGGATGACTTCCAGGTGCGTCTTGTCGTCCGCGCCGCGGTAGGAGCAGCACGTGACCAGGCTGCCGTCTTTGAGCTGCACCGTGGGGCCGAAGCCGCCGCCTTGAGCCCGCGAGCCCGTCTTGGTGTCCAGCAGCAGCCGGTCGTGCGCGAAGTCCAACGTGAAGCCGTCGTCGTGCTCGACGCCCAGGATCGCCCGCACGCCTAGCGGCGGGTTGCGCTTGCGGACGGTGAAGGTCAACAGCAGGCGCTCGTCTTGGAGCCTGAGCAGCGACATGTACATCTCGCCGTAGTCGCCCAGGTCGCCCACGCGACGGAACGTCTTGGCGCCGTCGCTCGATTCGTACAGCACAAAATGGTCGTCCTGGTCGTCGCGGGCCTGGGCGGGCCGACCCTGGATGGGGATGTCGTCCGAGTCCACGCGGACCAGCGCCAGCAGCTTGCCGGACTTGGCGAGCCACAGCCAGGCTTCGCCCTGGAAGAACCCGTACTTGCTCTTGAAGCCAAGGGGCTCGCAGCGCTGCGACTTGTCCCAGGTCTGGCCGCCGTCCTTCGAGCGCCACACGAAGTAGGGTCCGCCCCCGCCGTCGTAGTCCACGCCCAGCAGCAACGTGCCATCCGGCATTTGGACCACGTTGCGGGACGAGTGATTCGGGGCCTTGGGCCGGATGCCCTCCGACTCGATGCGCACGGACTTCCAGGTCTTGCCCGCATCGGTCGAGCGGTGCAGATACCCGTGCGTGTAGCCGTGAGGATTGCGCACGTCGTTGGCCAGCAAGTGCCCCGTCATGAAGAGCGTGCCGTCCTTGAGCACCGTCAAGTACGGCTCGCGGCCCAGCAGGCCCAGCTTCTCGGGCGCCGACCAGGTCCGGCCGCCGTCACGAGATCGAAAGAGCAGGTCCTGCTCCAGCACTTTGCCCCCTTCTCGCGGGTGCTGGTGAAAGGCGGTCATCAGCAGCTCGCCGCCGGGCAAGAGCGCCAGGCACGGCTTGTAATCATCCGGCTCACCCAGTGCGATGCGCTCGCAGGGGAACGTGTCGAAGGGCAACTCCTTGCGGTCGGCCACGCGGATGGAATCGGTCGCGGCCTCGGCTGCCGCCGCGCTCGGCGACTGGCCGCCCGGCATCATCGCGATCCCGACGGGCTGCCAGCGCTCGTCGCAGAAACCGGCCGCGGCGACGGCTTCCGCCAGCGGCTCGGACGGATTCGCTGTTTGGCGATCGCCGACCTTGAGCACCGCCCAGTCGCCGAGGCGCGGAAACAGCAGGTAGTTCAGCGACGCCAGCTCGTGCTCGTGGAACGTGTGACCGCTGCCCAGCACCACGTAGCGACCGGCGGCCAGTGGGTTGGGGTGGATCAGCAGCGGGGTGTGATCGGCGGCGGCGTAGCGCGCCTGGCCGATCTCGAGTTCCTCCTGGGTCCAGCGGATCGGCAGGCTTGGCAGCACGCGGCCTATCCAGCGGTTGCTGCCCGGATCGCCAAAGAGGATCAGGTTGCAGCGGCGCAAATCGTCGTCGGTGACGGCCGAGTCGTCCTTGACCGGCAGCTCGCCGCGAAAGTAGTGCTGCCACTCGGAGGCGAATCGCTGGAGGCTCGCCTCGGACCAGGCCTGCACGGGCGGGTTCCAGGGCTTGCCGGTCCCGCGCACGCACAGGAACGGCGTGGTGAAGGCGTCGTCGATCGGCCCCTGCAAGCCGGGCCGCTTCCCTTCGAGTTTCGCGCTGGCCACGTCGCCCAAGCAGGCCCATTTGCCGTCCCGCTTGCCGATCACGATCCCGCGGGCGACAGCGCCCTTCTGGCGCGCCGGCAGCTCGACGGGCTGACCGCCCACGCGCAGCGGCGCGGCCCGCTCGAGGACGGGCGGCAGGATCGCGAACCGCGTGATGTTCCGCGGCTCCTTCACCTCGACCGCGCCGTCATCGGCGAGCGTGGCTTCCAGCTCCCCGCGGGCGTAATGCTCTTCCAGCCCCAGCACCTGGAGCCAATGGCAGCGGCTGTATTTCAGCGTCCAGGTGACAAAGCGAATGTGCCGCGGCAGGCGATCCAGCCCCTTGGCGGCGTGCTGCTGGATGCGGCGCATTTGTTCCTTGTGCGTGGCCGGGTCGATGACGTGGCCGGTGCCGGGGGAGATCAGGTTCACCATCTTCAGCCCCTCGCGGGCCATCGCCTGACCCATGAGGACGTGCGCCTGAAAGAACACGTCTTTGTCGCCCATGCAGGCGATCGCGGGCACCACGCCGGCGTTGGCGGCGTAGTCGATCGAGTCGAGCATGTGCAGGCCCCGCTCCTGGTGCGGCGGCAGCGGGCCGACCTTTATGAAATTGGGCAGCGGCGTTTCAGAAAACTGATGCGTATCGACGTAGCCGCAATACGGCCCCAGGGCGACGAACCGGTCGGGGTGCTTGAGGCCCAGGTGCCAGGTGCCCGAGGCCCCCATCGACATGCCCCGCAGCACGATCCGGTCGCGGTCGATTTGGTAATTGCGGGCCACCGCCTCGATGGCCTCGAAAACGTCGGTCTCGCCGGCCCAGCGATAACAGTTCTCCACGCGCCCCAGCGGATGCAGCTCGATGTAGTCCGCCTCCGGGGCCGCGCGGGCCGGCTCGTCCCCCTCGTCGAACCGGCTCAGGAAGCGCAGCTCGCTCATCCCCACGGGCCGCGTGCTGCCGTGCAGGACGACGTCCAGCCGCATCGGCTTGCGGCCGTCGTAGCTGGCCGGCACGATGACGCCGTAGGGCTGCACGGAGCCGTCTACCGAAGAGACGTAGCCGCGCGCGAATCGCCCTTGCTTGCCAGTCCAGGGCTGCTTCCCGGCCTCGATCGCCTCGAGCCGCGAGCGGCACCGCTCGATGGCCTTGGTCATTTGTTCGACGTCGGCCTTCGTGAACTGCGAATCATAGCGCAGCGCCCAGCCCAGGCCCTTCGCGAATACCGCAGCGTCCGCCCAAAGGTCGGCGTTGACCGTCGCTTCTTGCCCCGACGCGGGCTGGCGCTTTTCCAGCCGGCGGTTAAGATCCTCCAGGCCCTGCTTCAGCGCGTCCTTTTGCTTTTCCGTGATGCCCGGATCTTGCAGCGGGGCGATGATCCGCGAGGCGTGCTGGCGGTTGTGGTGGACCGTGTTTTTCGCCACCACGGTCCGCGCCGGCGACTCGATCGTCAGCGGCTCGCCCGTGTTCGGATTGGGTTCGAAGAACGGAGCGCCCGTGCTGGCCACCGTGACGCGGATGCGGTGGCCGCGGCCAAAGATCTGGCTCAGCCAGCCGACGTCGAAGGCCACCTTGTAGACCTTGCCCGGCTCCAGCGGCATTTCCTTCTCGTAGCCGTCGCGGTAGCGGGCGCGGCGCACGTAGTCCATGATCAGCAGCGATCGGCCGTCGGGGTACACGTCACTGAGGCGGACGATGAAGTCGGTGTCGCGCGCCGTCGAGGAGACGTACAGCTCGGCCTGCACTTTGCCGGTCCACTCGGCCGGCTCGGTCAGCACTTCGCTGGTGAACGTACGGACCTCGGCCTGTTTCTCGAACGCCCGGGCATCGCGGGCACCGGGGAAGCCCCAGCCGGGGATTTCGTTGGGATGCAGAGGATCGGCGGCAAACGTCGTCGCGCCGTCATCACCGCCGGGCATCGTCGTCGAGAGCTTGCCGCCGCCGTGCAGGTAATACGGCGTGGCCCGTGCGGCCAGCGGCCAATCGGTCGCCGTGCGCCACTCGTTGCCCGGCGCGCCGCGCTCGCCGACGGGACCCATCACGTAGTAGCGGACTGCCCGGTCGCGCTCGACCCCGTTGT
>JBGQHD010000552.1:0-4352 GCA_041497795.1 Planctomycetia bacterium | reverse complement strand
TCGGCGATCTCTTGCGTCGTGCCATAGACGGCCGGCGGATAGATGAGGGCGGTGGAAACGCCGATGGCCCCGGCCTCCATCCCTTCGCGGACGAGGTCCTTCATCCGCCGCAGCTCCTCGTCGCTGGGCCGGCGATCGACGTCGCCCAGCACGATCTGCCGCACCTGGGTGTGCCCCACGGTCTGCACTACGTTGATCGGCAGGCCCGCCAGGTCGAGCAGTTGAAAGTGCTCGGCCATCGTCTGCCAGCCGGCCGAGCGGGCGGCCTGGGCATCGAGCGGCGCGGCCGAGACTCCCTCGCCAGCGTTGATCGTGGTGATGCCCTGCGTGAGCAGGTTGAGCGCGGCCTTGGGATCCTCCAAGAGCGGCGTGGCGGTCTGGCCCATCATGTCGATGAAGCCGGGGGCCACGATCTGACCGGAGACATCGATCGCGCGAACTGCCGCACTACGGTCGATGCGGCCGATCCAGGCGATCTTGCCGCCTTGAACGCCGACGTCGGCGACGTACCAGGGGGCGCCGGTGCCATCGACGACGCGGCCGCCGAGCAGCACGACGTCGAGGCGATCCGTCGAGGATCGGTCTTGGGCAGGGACAACCGACGCCAGCAGCGTTAGGAGCAACGCCAGGGCGAAGCGAGAACTGTGACTCATGGGAGCGTGGCACGACGGCTGGGGCGTTGCGGACTCAGACCGCGAAGCCCCAAGCATAGCCAGCCAGCGGTGGCAATGCGAAACGGCGTGCCAAGTTCGCCGTGGCACGGCCATCTTGGCCGTGATTCACGGGCTAGAAGCCCGTGCCACGGTCCATCAGCCGACGCTAGCCTTACCGCTCCACGCGGGGTTCGATCACTTCCACATCCCGAGCCGCGGCGGCCCGGTTTGTGGCACGCGGCGCGTCGCCGGCGATCCGCGGTTCCACGCGCTCCGGCGGCAGCTCTTGGTTGAAGAGCCGCTCCAAGAACGTCTCCAGGCTGTCGCCCTTCAGGTTCTTGCCCAGCGCCTTGGCCGCCCCCTCGATCTTCCGGGATTGGCGCGCGTAATTGTTGGTGGGCCAGAAGCCCCACGGGCCTTGCTGGCCCGCGTAAGCCACGCGGCCATCTTTGCCGACCACGAAGAGGCGCTCCGGCCAGGCGGCCCAGGTGACGGCGGTTTGGTCGTCCATCGTGTCCACGAGCGCCGGGAACTCGAATTTCAGCACGCGGCAGCACTGCGCCGCCACCAGGTCGCGCTCCACCTGCGAGCGCGGATCTTTGAGCTGCGAGTTCGGCATCTTCCAGCCGTCGGTGGGATGGGCCTCGCGGAGGTAGACGACCAGGAACTGCGCCTGCTGGCCGAAGCGGCGGTACACGCGATTGACGTCGTCCGACGCCCTGCAAAATGGCCCTCACGTGTGGCTGCCAAAGATCAGCACCACCGACTTGTGGCCGCGAAACGACGAGAGGCGGACGGTCTGCTTGCCGTCGGGGCTCTTGAGCTCGAAGTCCGGGGCCACCTGGCCGACTTGTGGCACCTTCTGGCCGCGGGCCTGGATGAGCTTCATCGCGGTCTCTCGGTCGCGGATCGTCTGGCCCGCGAAGGCGTCCGCGGCCACGATGGGGTCGATCATCTCCACCTCTTCCGGCTCAATGAGCTCCGGCGCCGGTTCGCGGCGCAGCCGAGCGCCGGCCGCGGGCAACGCGGACGACATGACGGCCACCAGGCCGATCGACAGTACGAAGGCTGACCGCCGCATGGTGCTCAACGGAGGACGGGTCTTGTTCGGCTTTGTTCTGCTGCCGCGAGTGGCGCGGATCGGTGGCCGTGGTCCGAAGATTCACAGGCCCCCTTGAGTTTCGCGCCGGTCAGGGGTGCAAGTCAAGGCGCTTTGATTTGCTTGAATCCGCCCGCGCCGCCTGTTATCTTCGCGCCAGCCTGGCCCATTTCTCTGGGACGCTTCTCATCTCATCTTAACTCCGCGCGACGGGGGTGCCCCATGGGCAAGAAGTACAAGGTCTCGATCAAGGTCGAGGGGCGAAAGCGCCATGCGTGCGCGGGATGCGGGGGCCAATTCAGCTACATGCTCCGCCGCGACGTGACGGGCGAATCGCGGACGCCGGAAAAAGCCGCCGCCCAGGCCCAGCGGCTGGGCGACGCCGAGCTGGCCACCGGCGTGGACGTTCATGCCTGCCCTACCTGCGGGCTGGTGCAGCCAGAGATGATCGCCGGCCTGCGGCGGAGCCGCTTCATTTGGGGGATGGTGATCGCCGCCGTGGGCATTGGGGCGGCCATGATCCTCATTCCCACGCATGTCACGTCCATTGCCGGCGCGGCGTATGTCGCGCTGGGCGCCGCGGCGCTGGGCTGGCTCGTATGCCTGTCGGGCGCCTTGACGAACCCCAACCGATACCTCGAGGCGAACCGCTACGCCAGCCAGGAAAAGGTGCGGTCGGGCGAGCTGGCGGTGGACCAATCGCCGAGCACTTCCCCCGGCCTGAGGATCGATGAGCACGGTGGGCTGAAGGCGTCGCACGTCTTCGGCCTGGCTTTGGCCGCCGCGGCGATGGTGGCCGCCGCCTTGCCGATTCTGGCGAGCAAGTCGCTGGGCTGGACGGAAAACGACACGTGTTACCCCTCCGTGATCGGGCCGGGCGACACGTCGCGTTTCTATTTCGGCCAGCAGATCACCGCGGTGAACTCCTATTGGTCGGGCAGCGCCATCGCCAAGGCGACGAATCTCGACAAGCTGGGCATTGGCTCCCTGCGCCTCGATGTCGCCACAAAGCAGAGCAATTGGGGCGACACCATCTCGGGAAAGCACGTCGGCAACCGCACCGGGGCCATGTGGGCTGACGTGACCATTCCGTCCGACGAGCGCCTGGCCGGCAAGGAGCTGAAGCTGGAGCTCGACGTTACCGCCACGTATCCCAAGGCGCAAGGGTCCGAATTCAACAATGAGCTCGGCCAGTTCCACCAGGCCACGGCCGTCACGCTGTCGCCGCCGGGCGCCGGCTTGCTGTATTGGCGTTTGGCATGGATGGGTGAGACGGCGAGCCTGCTGCTAACATTGACCGCGGGCGTGATCCTGCTGATGGGCTGCAGCGCCTTGGCGGCCCGCGCTCGACCCTGCCCCTGCCCGCAACCGCAAGTTAGCGCGCCCGCGCCGCAGCCCGTAGCCTGATTCTCCGAATCGGGCGCCCGACTCAGAGGGTCAGGCTACCCTCAGGCGGGCCTGCTACCGCATCGAGCTTTCCAAGGTGGTGCCCGGCAGGGTAGGATGCGCAATGCTCTGTAAGGACCGCCCCGGAGGCTGTGCGATGTGGGTCCGCGTGACCTGCCCGAACGGGCACCGCATCAAGATCGAGACCAAGTACCTGGGGCGCGAGAACCGCTGTCCACGCTGCCAGTCGCACGTCTATCTGTGGATCCGCGTCACCTGCCCCAACGGGCACGTGCTGCGCGTGCAGAGCAAGTTTGCCGGCCGGGTGGGGACCTGCCCTGACTGCAAGCAAGAGGTCATGGTGCCGGACCTGACCGAGGTCATCGCCATGGAGACGCTGGGCGACTCGGTGATCAGCGGCGGCGACGAAAAGAACCCCAGCGAGGCCGGGGCCGGCTCGTCGGCCACCGCGCTCAGCCCCGCGTCGTCGGTCGCCGTGGACGATTCGACGATCGCCAAGCAGCCCAAGGAGCCGATGCGCGAGTGCCCGGCCTGCAAAGCCCGCATTCCCAAGGCCTATCGCACCTGCCCGCATTGCAACAAGTTCCTGGGCGATGCCGCGCTGACGCAGCCGAAAAGCTCGGCCGCCGGCCCCAGCATCAAGTGCGCCCAATGCGGCGTGACGAGCTTCCCGGGCGACGAGTTCTGCTCGAGCTGCGGCAGCCCGCTGGAGTGACGAGTGCGACACTTGACAGCTCTCGGCGCTGCCCAGATTCTTAGCACAAGCTGCTCAATTCGTTCTCTGACTCAACCCGGCCAGCCGCCGGGAATTACGCCAGGAGATTGTTGCGAAAGCTCTTCGCGGAGGCTGTTGTAGCATCGCAAGTCGTTGATTTATAATGAGTTGCCGGCAGTTCTCTGAGACACGGCCGCGCGGCGGCAGGCTGCGGCACCAACTTTGCTAGCAAGCGCGGGCGATTGTAGGCGGCAACGCGACAATCTGGAATCGCCGTGCGCTTCTGCGCGCGGCCATCGCGATCCCATCCCTTCCCAAGAAATGAGGTTGCTCGTGGCGACGAAGTGGACTTGGCTGATTGTGTCCCTGGCGGGATTCGTACTCGGATCCGGCGCGCTCTTCGCCGAGGAAGCGGCAAAAACAGAAGCGGCGAAAACAAACGAGCCGGCGACAACTCCGGCCGCGCCGCCCAAGTTTC
>JBGQHD010000551.1:0-4369 GCA_041497795.1 Planctomycetia bacterium | reverse complement strand
GTGACATTGACGTTGGCCGGCAGCGATGGCTTGATCTCGTCGAGCTTCTTTTTGAGCGACCACGTTACCTCGTGGCTGTTCTCCCCCATCAGCATGAAGCCGAGGCCCAACACTACTTCGCCCTTACCGTCTGCTGTCACCGCCCCGCGACGAATCTCGTGGCCGATTTGCACGTCGCCCACGTCGCCGACTTTGATGGGGTCGCCATCCTTCGCCGTGATGACGATCCCCTTGATCTCGTCCACGGTGACCGTGCGACCGATGCCGTGAACCAGCAGCATGTGGCTCGCGCGGCGGATGTTCCCACCGCCCACATTGCGATTGTTCTTCTGGACGGCCTCCACGACCTGATCGAACGTCAGCTTGTGCCGTTCGAGCTTGGCGGGATCGACGCGTATCTGATACTGCTTTTCAAAACCTCCCCAACTGTTGATTTCGGCGGTGCCGCGCACGGTGCGGAGCTTGGGCTTGATGACCCAATCGTGGATCGTGCGCATGTCGGTGTCGTCGGTCCCCTGGGCAGTGACGACGTAATGGAACACTTCACCCAATCCCGTGGACACCGGCCCCATCTTGGGGCGTTCGATGCCTTCGGGCAGTTCCGCCGTGGCCAGACGCTCCGTGATAAGCTGCCGGGCGAAATAAATGTCCGTGCCGTCCTCAAACGTCACGACGACCTGGGACAAGCCGAACTTGGACACCGAGCGAAGCTGCTGCAAACGGGGTAGGCCGCTGATGACCTGCTCGACCGGGAAAGTAATCTGCTGCTCAATCTCTTCCGGCCCCAGCGCGGGGGCGACGGTGTTGATTTGAACCTGCACCGGCGTGGTGTCGGGAAAGGCGTCGATGTCGAGGTAGCGCAGCGAGATGACGCCAGCAACCGCGAAAGCGATCGCGCCGATAACCACCGCGAATCGGTGGCGCAGCGATAAGTCGATGATGTAGCTCAGCACCGTAAACCCTCCGTGCAACCCACGCGCCTCGTTCTCGGTTTCAGCCCGACCGGGCTGTTAGTGACCGCACCCTCAACCAGCGCCCAAGTTATTCTTCAAAAGCTGCGCTCGCAGAGTGGCACTGTTGCGGCCGGCGACCACTTCGCCAGGCAATAAGCCGGCGATGATCTCGGTGTAGGGGCCATTTTTCACGCCGGGACGAACCGAACGGACGTGGAATACCTTCGGCGCGCCCTCGTCAAGAAAGTCCCTGTCGCGGACAAAGACGATATGGCAATCGCCCTCCCAATGCAGGGCGTCATTCGGGACCACGGTGCTCTTCTTTTCTTCGCGCAGAATGATTTGGCCTGTGCCGAACGTGTTGGCCAACAGCGACCCGTCCGCGTTGGGTAGCTCGGCCCGGAATTGCACGGCGCGCGTCGTGTCATCCACGGACGTGCTTTTCCACACCAGTTCGCCATTCACTTCCTCATCGCGGCCCTCTGCACGGAAACGGACTGCTTGCCCCGGCGTTCCCCTGCCGGCGTCTCTGATCCGCAGATACTTGACGTCCTCGATTCGCACGTTGAGCGTCAGCCACATTTGCCGGGTATCCACCACGACGAACAACGGCTGCGACGGCCCCACCATCACGTCCTTGACCGCATTGACTTCCTTCACGTAGCCGTTGCGCGATGCCTTCACCGCGACCAAGTTCGTCGTCGTGGTCGTGGCGCTGATCGCCCGTGCGATCTCCGGCGGCAAACCCAGAAACCGAACGTGGTCATTGAGCTGTTGGGACGTAAGGTGTTTGATGTCCTCGTACCGGATCGGAAGCCCCAGATTCGCCATCGACTGCTGCGCGCTGAACACCTTGACTTCAGCTTCTCGTGCCACGGCTTCCTCTTCTCGGAATCGCGCCGGCGAAACCGCCGTAGGCACCAAGGATCGCATGCTTTCCACCGACTTGGCGCGAGAATCCAGGAGGGCCAAGGCCTGCAAGAACCCCGCCTTCGCCTTGCCAATTTCAACCGAGTCGATGAGGGCCAGAACTTCGCCTTCCTTGACGAAGGCTCCGAGCTTGGCCTTCTCCGTGACCTGCCACACGCGCCCAGCAACGGGCGTGTACAGCGGAGCGACCTGCGGTTGCGCCGCCGTGATCTCGCCCGTGGCGGCGACGGCTTCCAAGATCGGCGCTTCCCACGCGGGAATCGGTTCAACGCCCATCTTCTCCATGACTTCCTTGGACGCGAATTGGATGCAGCGTTTGTGCATCTGGCACTTGCGGCTGTTCTCGGCACGTTCCTTGAGTGCCAGCGCTCGCTGCGCACGGTCCAAGTCGGCTTGGGTTACTTGCGGCGGCTGCTTTAGCTGCGCCACGTCAGGATGCTCCAGCGGGCAGTCATGCACGCCATGCACACTACACCAATCGTAATGCTTGGCGTTCGGCACGCGGTCATTGCACACCACGCAAATAGATTCCGGCACGTTGTGCTCGTCACACCAGTCTTCCTTCCCCGTGGGTGCGGTGAAGAGCGCCGAGAACTTCGGCAGCTTCCAGCCGCTGTGATGACCCCAAAAGGCCAACCCGGCGAGCACGGCAAGGACGAGCGCTGTTGACCACCGACTCGCCATCGCCAGCAAGTCTTTCCAACGGGATGACAGGGACGACCGTTCCGGCTCAACAGCCGCAGACACGACCGCTGGGGCGACGTTCACGCGAGGATTCAGCTCACTTAGGGTAGCCATGACCTTATCTCTCTTGGTTCTTGGCGCTTTACGAGCGCATCTACGCAGAACCTCAGCACATGATCGACTGAGCACGGAAACAGTCAGCGAAACTTCGCGAGGCACATTTCGCCTCGAAGAGCGACGCACTTGGCCAGCTCGGGAGGGGCGAGGTGCCCCGTGGGAAGCCGGACGTTGTTGCAAACGATCGGGAAAGCCTCGTGTGCGACCTGCATGACGAACGAGATAATCGCGATCGAAAGCAGATTCTTAGGCGATCCCGTTAGGGAAGACGGCAACGGCCGCGCCTGGCGCGAGGCGTTGCGGGGCGCGGCATCAAAGCGTGAGCCGGCAAAGAGCGATGCAAGTGGCTGACGCATCCAGCGCGACGGGCGGGTCGGTATCCGCCGAGCGCAAGAGGGGATGCAGGTTTGCCACGACAACGATTGTGGCACTCACGTTCGAGAGTGCCATCAGTTCCAACGGCGCCCGGCAGCGCTCGGTGCCCAGGAGCCGGGGCTTGGGAACATGCTGCCGGTGGCATTCGCAAGTCATTGGACAACGGCAGGGGGAGCCGAGCAGAGCTTGCAAAACCCTGCCCGCGGGCCGTTTGCCCTCGCTGGCGACCGTCGAAGACCGGCAGCACCCGCAACGGTGCTTCTTGCCGGCGACCTTCCCCTCGGCCGCATCGCGAGCAACGGCATCGGCGGCCTGACAGCCTGCGCTGCGCGGGCACGTGCACTGCAGCGCACTCAGCGGTTGCCAAGCGGACAGCAGAGCCGTCGCCCAGACCGCGAGTTTGCAGAGGATAGGTGCCGGAGAGAACATCGTCGCGCGCTAACTTGCGGTCGGCCCAAAAGCCGGTTGAGGAAATCGTCCTTCCATCACATCGGCACTTCCTGTGCCGACAAATCATCCTCTCTGCTATTTTAGCTCACCCGCGGGGCCATCATTGCCAGCGAGCGAACCGCACCTGAGTCCGCAGTAGGATAGACAAGGCAACCACCGAAACAGGCAGGCACTCGCAGCGCGAGCACAGACAGACTGGCAAAGTCCGAAGCGGCGCGGCAGCCGATTAGATGCGCAGCAGCGAGCGCCAGCGGCAAATGTCCCGCCCGCTAGAGAGCGGCGGGAAGTGAGTCATCCTCGGCGCGGCCGACACACAGGCGGCTGAGATCGGGCCTGCGTCGGCGTCGAGACCGAGTGCAGCGAACCGCAGGCCAGGCTCCGCGAACCCGACTTCGGGACACTGCGTCTTGGGAGCGGCGATCGCACCACGGCACAAACAGTCCGAATCGCCTTGCTTTGGCGCCGACGGCGCCCCGTTGCCGGAGCCGTCGCTGGGTTGGGCGCGAGACTCGCAGCAGTGACAACACGCCGACTTCTTGACGGAAGGGTTCTTGGCAACCGCCCGTGCGCTAGCCGGAGCCCGCGCGCCAGCCGCTCGGACCGACCCACCCGCGCAAAGCCAGGGGCAGATCAGTGTGAGCAGTACGAGCGTCAGGGCAGTCAACTTACGAGCCATCGCGCACCTCGGTCGCCAACGTGACATGCCGATTATGGCAGGGCGTGCGAGGACGATCAAGTCGCCAGACTTCGGGCGACCTGAACTCCGGCGATCCGCTACCGCGGCGGGGGACGCCGCTTTCGTCACTTTGCCGGCGAGCTGAGGTTTTGTGTTCCGGCCAATCCTGGTAATCTGACGCGAC
>JBGQHD010000550.1:0-4384 GCA_041497795.1 Planctomycetia bacterium | reverse complement strand
CTTGCCAGCCGCCCGCCTTACCGGCCGGAATGTCGATTGGCGTCAGGGCCTTGTCCCCGTCGCGGGCGCCCTGGATCGTATCGGCCGCCAGGTCGTAGACCAGCGTGCCGGCGCTGCCGTAGGCCTCGATTCGCATCTCGCCGGCATGCCGCGAGTGGCCGCTGAGATGATAGACGCAGTTGGCCCCGCCGGCCATGCGGGCCAGCACGGCGACACTGTCGGGCACGTCGGCATCCTGCATCAGGCCGGTCTCCGTATCGATCCGCCGCGGCACGAACAGCGACGTCTGGGCCAGCACGCTCTCGGCCTGGCCGAACCACCGCTGGGCCGTCTCGTAAAGGATACCGAGCATCAGCACGTTGAGACCGGAATACTCCGCCCGCTGCCGCCAATGAAGCGGCGCGGTGGCGTCGGCCATGGCATCGGACAGACCCCGCACATACAACTCGCGCAGCTCGCCGAGATAGCCGCCCGCAATCAGCTCGGACATCACCTGGTCTCCCTTGAGGCCAAACGGCGAGGGAACGAGCATGGCCACCAGGCCACTCCGCTGCCACACGGTCAGCATGTCGCGGGCTTCGGCCGCGTTCATGGCCATGCGGGCCTCGCAGAGCACGTGCTTGCGGGCCTCCAGGGCGGCGATCGTGGCGTCGCAGTGCAGATACGGCCAGGTGCCGATGCAAATGGCATCGACGTCCGGGTCGTCGATCACCTCGGTCCAATGCTCGTGCACGCGGGGGATGCCGAACTCGTCGGCCACCCAGCGGCCAGAGGCCTCGGTGCGATTGGCCACGCACACCACCTCCACGCCCGGCAGGGCCTGAAAGCCAGGCAGGTGCTTTTTGCGCGTGTTATCGCCGGCGCCGATGATGCCGATACGGATGTTTTCCATGTACGTCCGATTTCTCTGGTGCTACTTCCACTGGTCAGGTTAATCGCAAACCGTGCCCGCGTGGAAGAGTGATTCAAGGGCGGCGACGGCCGAACAGCCAGCGCTGGGCCAGCGGCGTCCGCACGAGCCAGGCGGCGAACCACACCAGGCTGTTCATCCAGCCCAGCAGCGGAATGAAGCCGACGACGAGCAGGAAGAGCGCGGCAAGGCCGATGGTGGCAAAACCCCAGAGCGGCGGATCATTGGGCCAGATGCCGACCGCCAGCCAGCGCACGAGCGCCAAATAGGCGGCCAGCAGGGCCGTGACCAGGAACACAGACACCAGCCCAAATTGCCGACGCCGGCCCTGACGGCCCGTGGCCCAATGCGCCAGCCAAATCAGCAGCACCAGCAGCATGAGCACCGTGCCGGCCGCCAGGACGGCCAGCGTCCTGGCGAAGAAGGGCCACCGATCCGGCTCTTGGGGCGCGAAGGTCGAGATGATGCCCGCGGAGGCTGCCGCGATGATCGCTGCCGCGAAGACGAGGTAGCCGCAACCGCAGACGAACTGCCAAACCAACTGCCGGAGCGACGGGCGTTGAACGGGCCGGGGCGACTTCGGCGGCGTTTGGGCTTCGGAATCCACGCTCCGCTACCTGTTCGACGGTCGCCTTCGTTTTGCTCCGGGCTCGGGGCGAGAGCGGAGGTTGATTTGACCACCCGGGAATTCGATGGCCAGAGAGTAATGGTTTAGTAGTCGCGTGCCGATGAGCGCATCCTGACTTGTAGTAACCATGATTTCCACCTCGTGCGTCTCGCCGAAGAACCGCGCCGAACCGGCGAACAGCAGTTCGTTCTTTCGGGTGCCGTCAGCGAATTCCACGGGCGACTCGCCGATAAGCTCGAGCCCCAATTGCACTGCGTCCCTGATGGGCACGCACAAATCGCCGTCGAATCCGGTGTCAACAATAGCCGTCAACTCAATGGTCTTCCGGCTGCCGATCACCTCGACGGTGGCAGTGGGCGTCATGCTGGCACGAATCCGTGGAACTTGACCACAGGTCCGCCGTCCACGCGAGCGAGGTAGACCAGTGTGCCGGGCCAACGCTCGCGGAACTTTCGCCACACTTCGTGACTATCGGCAGCCAGCACGTATTCGCCCGTGTCCACGTTGATACCGATGAAATCCGCAGCATGTTCCGGCAAAAGCTCCTTTTGCAACTCGGCCAGGATTTGCTCGCCGCGTTTCCCGAAGTCACGCATTGGGCCGCGATCGATCAACTTTTTCTTCATGTTCGTCTGTTCCTTCCTTCCCGCGCCGTCGGCGCTAGGAACCACGAATTGGGCACCAATCCATTCTACGAGTCAATATCGCCGACCGCCAATTCGCCGAACTGCGCCTGATCACGTAACCACAAAGCACCAAGGACACAAAGAGAAGCCGATTCGGCCCGCTTGGTGTCCTTAGTGCTCTTTGTGGCTCAAAATCAGACGACACGCTGTGGCCTCTTACCACTTCAGCCCGAACTTGCTGCCCGTCGAGCGGCCCAGGCCGCCTTTGAGCTTGAGCTTCTTCTTAGGCTTCTCAGGCGGCGCGGTTTCTTCCGGTTCCCGCTCTGCCTCCTTGGCCGCGGGCGGCGCTTTGGCCAGCAGGGCCTTGATGGACAGGCTAATCCGCTTGTTCTCGCGATCGACGGACAGCACCTCGGCGTCGATCTCTTCGCCCTCCTTGACGACGTCGCTGACGCGGAACACGCGGTGATGGGCCAGCTCGGAGATGTGGACCAGCCCTTCCACGCCCGGCTCCAGCTCCACGAACGCGCCGAAGTCCATGATCTTCGTCACGGGGCCGTGCACGACGGTCTTGGCGGGGTACTTGCGGTCCACGTCGGTCCAGGGATTGGCCGTGAACTCCCGCATCGAGAGGCCGATCTTGTGCGTCTCGGGGTCGATCTTCTCGACCTGCACGCGGACGCGCTCCCCCTCCTTGAGGATTTCGCGCGGGTCCCGCACGCGCTGCCAGCTCATGCGGCTGACGTGCACCAGGCCATCGACACCCCCCAGATCGACGAAGGCGCCGAAGTCCATCACCTTGCGGACCACGCCTTCGAACACCTGGCCGGGGGCCAGCGAGGCCATCAGCTTCTCCTTGGCCTCGGCCTTTTCGCGCTCCAGCACGGCGCGGCGGCTGAGGATCAGGTTCCCACGCCGCGGGTTGGCCTCGTTGACCACGCAGGTAAACTTCTGGCCGACGAACTGGCTGAAGTCTTCCACGCGGTAGAGCGAAATCTGCCCGGCCGGGATGAAGCCGCGGATGCGGTGCACCTGGCACTCCAGCCCGCCCTTGTTGTGGCCGGTGATCGTGGCTTCGACGACGGTGCCTTCGCTGAGCTGCGACCAGTCTTCGACAATCACCGGCCCGCCCGGCAGCGAGCATTGGTACAGCCCGTCTTCGGCGTTCAGGCTGCCGATGACGACTTGCAGCTCGCCGCCGACCACGGGGGTCGCGCCTTCCGGAAACTGCCGCAGGGAGAGCACGCCCTGGTTGCGCTGGCCCAGCTCGATGAACACGTCGTCGTTGTGGATGGCGACGATGCGGCCGCGCACCTCGCCGCTGGCTTCGAGCGGCTTGCCCGCCGTGGCGGCCGCTTCGCTTTTGACGATCTCTTCCAGCGACATGTCGCCCAGCGCCTCGGCCAGCTCTTGCTCCAGATCGGGAGAAAGCTGGCGGAGGTTGGGCATCTCGATCTTCTCGCGCGCGGGGATCGCCACGCGCGGCGGGGCAGCGAGCGTCGAAGCGTCAGCGGCGGCGAGCGTCGAAGCGTCAGCTCGACGTGCCGGCGCTTCCACCGCTGCCGCCATGTCCACGTCCGTCTCATCCGCGGGCCGCTGAGCCACAGGTCGAACTTCGCTTCGCGCGCCTTCGCTGGGTTGCGGAGCCCGCGGAGTCTCACCACCCTCGGCGACTGGGGCGCGTGCAGTGCCCGGCGCGCCTGTCGGCTGAGGCGGGGGGCGCTGCGCCGCCGCCGGCAGCGGCAACGGCTTGGCCCTGGGCACCACGGCGCCCGGCCGCTGCGTGCCGATCTTGATGCGACGAGGCAGCCTGGATTCGTCTTGGCCGGCAGTCTGCGCGCCCGGCGCATCCTGCGTTGCCGTCTGAGACGAGGGGGGCGCCTCCTGGGTGGCCGTGGCGGCGGCGTGGGCCGTCGGCTCGGCAGTCGGGACGGAGGAATCGGCCGGGGACGGGGGGGCCGCGTCGGGCGACTGGTCACTCATGTTTGTCAGCGGGTTCTTTGGGCAGGTTCCGCGAGTTGCGGCAAGTGTCTCAGTGTAACAACAGCAAATTGGCAAGGGTAGTTCGTTCCGCGACTTTGTTAGCAACCAATAGAAATGTCCCCATTCAGAAACCAGTAGAAATGTCCCCTAGGTGTAGAGCTTTGTTTTCCGCCAGCCCCGCCCGGCTTGCGGAGCCGAGCGAGCGCAGCGAGCGAGCGGAGCAAGCCGGGCGGGGCT
>JBGQHD010000549.1:0-4387 GCA_041497795.1 Planctomycetia bacterium | reverse complement strand
GTCCTCGCCGTTGGCCTCGTTGTGCTTGCGGTTGTGGCTCACCAGGTCGTTGATCGTGAAGCCGTCGTGCGACGTGATGAAGTTGATGCTGTGGAACGGCTTGCGGCCGCTGGGCTCGTACAGGTCGCTCGAACCGGCCAGCCGCGTGGCCAGGTGACCGACCATGCCCGGCTCGCCGCGCCAGTAGCGCCGCACGTCGTCCCGGAATCGGCCGTTCCATTCCGACCAGCGGGTGTTGTGGAAGGAGCCGACTTGATAGGCGCCGGCCGCGTCCCAGGCTTCGGCGATGATCTTGGTGTCGGCCAACAGCGGGTCCTCGCCGATGGCCTCGACCACGGGCGGGTTGGGCAGCAGCTCGCCGTAGCGGTCGCGGCTGAGGATCGTGGCCAGGTCGAACCGGAAACCGTCCACGTGGTAGTTGAAGACCCAGTTCCGCAGACAATGGAAGATCATCTCGCGGACGATCGGGTGGTTGCCATTCACCGTGTTGCCGCAG
The DNA here is from genome assembly GCA_041497795.1 of Planctomycetia bacterium. GTDB lineage: Bacteria > Planctomycetota > Planctomycetia > Pirellulales > S012-138 > JBGQHD01. Next base: position 3,891 of record JBGQHD010000549.1, on the reverse strand, counting down.
CCGGTGTAGTTGCGGTAGCGGCCGAACTCGTCGAGCATGTAATAGACCTGGTTCGCCAGGCCTTTGAAGCTGAGCGTCGGGCCTAGCTCGTTCCCCTCGGCCGTGTGGTTGAAGACGACGTCGAGGATCACCTCGATGCCGGCCTGGTGCAGGGCCTGCACCATTTGCTTGAACTCGCGGACCTGGGCTCCCGGCTCGCCGCCGTAGGCGTAGCCGCGGTGCGGGGCGAAGAACGCCAGCGGGTCGTAGCCCCAGTAGTTCGGCCGGGCCAGTTTTTCGCCGTGCCAGCCAGCGACGGGATACTCGTGCACCGGCATCAGTTCAACGGCCGTCACGCCCAGCGACTTGAGGTAGGGGATCTTGTCGATCACACCCAAGTACGTGCCGGGATGGTCCGAGCCGCTGGAACGGTCGCGCGTGAAGCCGCGGACGTGCAGCTCGTAGATCACGCTCTCCGACAGCTTGCGCTTGAGGTGCCGGTCTCCTTCCCAGTCGAACGCGTCGTCGTCGATCACCACGCACTTGGGCGGGATGGTCTCGCCGTTCTCGCCGGAGAGGAATTCGCCCGCCAACGCCTTGGTGTAGGGGTCGATCAACCGGGCTGTGCTGTCGAAGCGATGGCCGGCGCGGGCATCGAACGGGCCATCGGCCTGCAAGTGGTAAAGCTGACCGGGTGCGACCCCTAAGGCGAACATGCTCCACATGTCGCCCCAGCGGTCGCGGTCGGCGTCGAAGGAGACGATCTCCGCGGGCTTGGGGTCGGTCACGCGGTTGTAGAGCAGCAGCCGCATCGCCGTGGCGTGACGGCTGAAGACGACGAACTGCACGCCCCGCTCGCGCACCAAAGCCCCGTAAGGCAGCGGATGAGTGAAGTGAAGATCGTGGGCAACTCGTGGCATAGGTAGTGCGGATGACGATCGAAAAGGCGGCCAGCGAGGGCCTTCAGCGATTAGCCGTTAGCTTACGACGGCCACTCACTGTATTTTGCAATTTGCATTTTTCACTTTGCACTTTGCATTAAAAAGCGCGACGCCGGCGCAATGTAAAATGCAAAGTGAAAAATGCAAAATGAAAATGCAAATGGCGCCCCTAGCCGATCTCGTCCAGCAGCCGACTAACCGTCAAGTCGAGCTTCGACTCGATGTCGTAGGTGCCGTTGGCCAGGGCGGCGCGGAGATCCTGAACGCGGTCCGCCCGGATTTCCGGCAGACTGTGCGTCTGATCGACGAAGCGGCCGACGTCGGAGATTTGCAGTTCGTCGCGCGGGGCCGTTAAACCGGACGACTGCCCAGAAGAGTTCTCAGGGCTGCGGGGCGCCGCCGGGCCGTGAGGAGCGTTAACGCCGTGAACGCCGTGAAGCTGCGAGGGGCCGTAAACCTGCATGAGCTAGGCTTCTCCTGGCCAACCCGTCGGCCGCGGGCGTGCCGGGAGCACGCCGTCGCGAGGGTCGGCCCAATCGGTGTGACTGGAACAATGCGGAATCCTGACGGAATCCCCGGGCCACAGTCCGCGGCGTTGCCTGTGCTGGCGTCCCAAGATGCGGAAGGTGGACTGTCTTGCCCGAGTTGTAGCCGGCGTTTCCGTTCACCGTACCCTTTGCCGGCGCCGCAGTCCATGTCACCGAGATGACCTCGCGGGCAGCGAATGCTTTGCTACCCCAGACATCGACCACGGGAGGCTCTGCGCTGCAGAGCGGCCGGCGGCGTCCTCTTCGGGCCGCTGGGCGAGACTCTGCCGCGCTTGCGGGACCGCCGTTGTGGCGAGCCCTTGCCGCTGGCGACGCCTTGGCGCGAGCGCAAGCACGTCACCGCGTCGGCGTGCAGCACGCGCGGCGGCGGATTATAGGGACCGTCTGGACACGCAACAAGCGAGGTTATGCCGTGGCGGTAGGCGTGGACACTAACCCGACGCACCAGTGCGCCAGCGAGAGCGCATCGGGATGAAAGGGGATCCGAAGCGTTTGCGAACCTCCTTGCTTGCGCGTAACCCTCCCTCGCTTGCGCGTCGGGTTAGTGCGGGCGAGCCGACGAATCTCATCGCGCAGGTTGCTTGTGCTCTTTTTGCCCAACTAGAATAGTCAGCATCGGTGGCCGCCCCGCGCCGTGGGCGCGACTTTCGGCACGCCGTTCGACGCACCGTCCTTCGAGGAACAACAATGCACCGCGTTTGTCTGTCACTGCTGCTGGCACTGGGCGTTTTGGCAAGCGGCCTGCTGTGGCGCGATGAAGCCGCCGGCCAGGAGAAGGAAAAGAAGAAGCCGCGCGACCCCGACGTGATCTACGTGCCCACCCCGCAGCCGGTGGTGGACAAGATGCTCGAACTGGCCGAGATCAAGAAGTCCGACCTGGTGTACGACCTGGGCTGCGGCGACGGGCGGATCGTGGTCACCGCCGCCAAGAAGTTCGGCTGCAAGGCGGTGGGCTTCGACATCGACCCCAAGCGGATCAAGGAATCCAACGAGAACGTCAAGAAGAACAAGGTCGAGAAGCTCGTCGAGATCAAGCAGGAGGACATCTTCACGCTCGACCTCAGCAAGGCCAGCGTCGTGACGCTCTATCTGTTGCCGAGCCTGAATGTCCGGCTGATTCCGCAGCTCGAAAAGCTCAAGCCGGGCTGCCGGATCGTGTCGCACGACTTCGACATGGAAGGGGTCAAGCCCGACAAGGAAATCACCGTCAAGGCCGAGGACGACGTGTTCGGCGAGCGCGAACACAAGATCTATCTGTGGACCACGCCGCTGAAGAAGGAGAAGAAGTAGAGTAACGGCAAGAGCCGTTGACTGAGCGGAGACCCTTCTCTGCGCTCAGGGTGACAGTTCGCTCCGTTCGGGTGACGGGCTGTGTCACACCGCTCGGCGAAAGATGGCCAGGTGCCGCAGCAGGCCCACATAGGTGAAGCTCGTCCGCGGCAGCATGCGGTCCTGGATCGCCTGCCACACGTCGGGGAAATCCCCCGTCGCGGCGTCGTCGAACACCACCCAGCCGCCTGGCAGGACGTGCGGCACGAAGCCGTCGATGTCGCCCGCCACGTCCTGGTAGTCGTGACTGCCATCGATCCAAAGGAACGAGATCGGCCGCAGCCACGACGGGGCCACCTGGGCCGACATCGCGCGGCGAACCTCGAGGCCCCGCGCCTGCAGGCCGAACCGCTCGACGGTTTGCTGAAATTCGTCCCACGTCGAAGCCGGGTGCCAGTGCCCCATGCCCAGGTGCGGGTCGATCGACACCACGGCCGGCCGGGCGGGATGGTGCCCGGCGGCTTCGACCAGCCAGGCCGTCGTCCGTCCCTTGAACGCGCCGATCTCGACGATCACGCCCTTGGCCGGCGACTGCATCGCCAGGTGCGCCAGCAGCATCCCTTCGCGCGTGGACGAGGTGCCCGGTATCGAGGCCACGTCCAGGCAGCGTTGCTGCCCGAAGCGGCGTGGCACCTGGCGGACGGCTTCCCGCTCCAAGCGATAGACGGGGTCGAAGCGGCGGCGCACGGTGCGCAACGTGCGCGCGGGGCACCGGGCCACATTGCGTAAGGCGCGCTGGAGCAGTGTGGGCATGGCGAGCTGGAGGGGTTCCATCAGGAGCGTGAAGGATCGGGCGAGAGTTCGCCGAGGCGATGCTCTCGCCGCCAAACCGTGCAGAACGTCGCGCCGTCGTCCGGGAATTCGCCCGCCAGTTGACGGCAGGCGGCTTGCCACTTCTCCGGCAGCCCGCCCTCGAAGAGCGTGCCCATGTACGCACAGGTCTTGACCCACGCCAGCCGCCACTCGCCGCGGAGCGAGCGGGCCAGCTCATGGAAATCGAAACCGCGCCCCGCCTGCGCCTCGCCCGGAGAGTGGGCGACGTGCAGATCGACCAACCGGTCGATCAACTGCGCGGGAGGCTCGTGCTGAAACAG
>JBGQHD010000548.1:0-4389 GCA_041497795.1 Planctomycetia bacterium | reverse complement strand
TCGGTCGCTTCGCGCGCGGCCTGCAGCAAGGCGTCGGCGCGGCACCATTCGGCGAAGATGCCCAGCGGCGAGAAGATCGCCGGCCGGCCGCCCCCCAAGGCGTAGCCGATGTAATCGCACTCGGGATGATCGTCGGCCGTGCGGATCAGGCGGTCGATCAGCACCGGATCGATGAACGGCGTGTCGGCACAGACGCGGATGATGCAATCGGCGGGCCGTTGCCGCAGCAGCGTGGCGTAGGTGCTCAACACGTCGTCGCCGCCGCTGGCGACAAATGCGATGTCGGGCGGGGCCAGCTCGGCCAGTGAGTCGCTCTCGGCGTCGCACGAAACGACTACGACGCCATCCAGCCGTGTCGAGTCGGTGACTTGCCGGACGATCCATTCGAGGAGCGACTTGCCGCCGAGCTTGCGGGCAATCTTGCCCTTCAGCCCGTCGGTCACCGCCGCTTCGACAATCCCCAATGTGGTCAGCATCCGGTCCGCCCGTCGCTCCATCCGGCCGCAAAACCCCGCTCCAGCGGGGGAGAACGTGTCTCGGCGGAGTCTAGCAGCGTGCGGCGAAAAGCGTCAAGACGAAGCTGGCGCTACCGGTTCCGCGGGTTGATCAGCTTGTCCAAGCCGTTGTCGATGCCGCGGATGACGTCCTTCGTGCCGTCCTCGATCCCCTTGCGGATGGCCTCGTTCGAAGGGGCGCGGAGCAGGTCTTGGACGGCCGTGCCCTTCAGCGCGCTGGTGTCGAGCTTGGGATGATCGAGCGTGCCGACGATCGGGATCGTGATTTCGGTCTGGCCCGCGCCGGCCAGCGGCACGCGCGAGGTCAGCCCCGGGGCGGTGACCTTGGCCACGATGTTGATCGACTGATCCACGGCCACCCAGCCTTTCGTCTTGATGGTCAGGCCGTCGAATTCCAGCTCCAAGTTGTCGTGATACATCTTGCCATCAACCATGCGGTACAAAACCACCGACTCGCGTTTCAGCCGGGCGACGCGAAGCTGCGAGGCGGTATCGGGCTTCTTGCCCGTGGCCAGACGGGCCGCGTCGATCACATTGGCGATTGCAATCAGCATCTGGCCGGGCGCGAGCTGAACGTCGTGTACGACCAACTCGCCGGCGCGCTGGCCGCGGAACGGATCGTCCAGCGGGATTTCGCAGCCCTTCATCCTCACCGAGAACTGCCCCTGCGCCTCGGTCACGCCGTAGAGCAACGGCAGGGCGTACTTCAGGCCGCGGCTGCACATTTCGGGCGTGATGCGGACGTGGTCCACCAGCGTGAACGGCTTGCCCTGCCCGGCGGCGCCGTCGGGCGATTCGAGGACTACGCGCGGCGGGTTGCTGGCCAGGTCGATGCGGGGGTTGGCCAGCAGCCGGCCCTCGTTCATCGACAGGTTGAGCGGCTGGAAGTAAACCTGGCCGTCCCGCATTTGGGCTTGGATCTCGCCCGCGGCGAAGCGGAAGCCGTAAATATTCGCGGCGGTCCAGTCCACCTGCGAGCCGGTCGTCAGCCTGGCCCACAGGGGCCGCGCCGCCTGCTGCGGGTTGCGGGCGAACGGGTCGCCGGCCTTAACGTCGCCGAGCATGCCGCGGATGTAGAACGGATGCTCCTTGGAGGGGCCGGGCTTGATCTCGATGTCCTTGGCCGCCGTCGGAAAGAGGATGTTGGCCACCTCCTGCGCGCTGTACGACAGATAGCCGCGCAGATCGAGGTCGCAGGCGCCGCGAAGCTGCATGATCTTGCCCTCGCCGCGGCTGAAGCTGAAGGTGTTCGTGGTCGTGCTCGCGTTCAGCTCGCTGAGTTGCAGGACGTCCGAGAGCTGGTCGTAGCGCAGGTCCGCCTGCAGGTGCGCGCGCGGATCGCGCCAGACGGCCTGCGTGCCGGTGGCGGCAACGCTGAGCTTGTCGGCCCACACCTCGAGCTTGCCGTTGGCGCTTTGGCCGTTGCGTTCGAATCGCAGTCGTCCCGCCACGTCGCCGCCCAGGCGATACAGAGGCGCGATCTTGCCCTTCGGGGCGGCCAGGCTCCAGCGTTGCACTTCGCCCAAGTCCACGTTGAACGTCACTTCGCCGCCGAGCGTGGGCCAGCCCTCGCCGCGGCGGGGGAGCGACCAGGAAAGCTGGTTGGCTTGGAAAGCGGCCGAGGCGCCTTGGATGAGGGCCTGCGTGATCTCGCCCCGCCGTTCCTGGGGCTGCCAGTGGCCGGAGATCGTCATCTCCAGCGCCTGCTCATCCACCGCCCAACCGGCCACCGTGGCGCGGAGGCGCAGGATCTTCGCGCTACTGTTGTGCACGTGAATCTGGCTGCGCGACAGATCGACGTTCGCCGTCACCTGCGCGTCGCCGTCCATCCGCCAGTCGGCCGGCAGGCTGACGAACGGCTGCACGCGATTGCGCCACCGCGACATGTCGCCGCGCAGCTCGATCTCCAGCGGCCAGACGGTTTCATTGAGCGCCGGCGAGATGGCCACGGGCACAGTACCCAGGGATGCTGCGCCGCCGCGCGTCAAGTCGGCCGGCGCCGCGAAGGGCTCGCGCCCCGGCGAAAGAGGCGTGGCCAGGCTGGGCATCGCCGGAACCATGCCGGCGGGTCCCACGCTGGCGGAAGTCAGGTTCGCGGACGTCGGGCCGGCAGGCGCCCAGTTGCTCGGACTTGCGCCCAGCGAAGCCAATTCCACCGGCCCGGCGAGCTTCGCCTGCAAGCGATCGCCGCCCGACGTGACGAGCAGCGTGCCTGCCTCCACGCGCTGCAAGCGGCGCGTCTGCGGATCGGCCTGCAAGGCGGCCTGGAGCTGCAGGGCCAGCTTGTCTTCGGCCAGGAGCTGCTGCTTGCCCAAGCGAACGGCGAAGCGATCGAGCTGCGTCTCGCACCACATCTCGATCTTGCCGTCGTCCTGCCGCCGCCACTGGAGCTGCGAGCAGCCGTCGCCGGCGAGCGTGACATTCGAGAGGTCGAAGAAGTCGCTGAGCCGGGTGGCCAGTCTATCGAGATGGTATTCGGCCAAGACGTTCAACTGGCTCGGCTCGCCGGTCGCCGTCAGGGTGACGAAATCGGAGCGGCATTCGAGCTGCTGGATGTTCATGCCGCGGGGCGTCTCTTGGGCGGCGAACTTGACTTGGATCGGTTGGTCCCACGCCACCTGCCGGCCGTCGTTGATCGCCCGCAGGCTGCTGCTGACGAGCTGACCTTTCCACACCGGGCTGGCATTGGCCGCATAACGGTCGGCCTTCGGCACGACGCGCGACAACTCCACCGTCAGCTTGCCGTCGGTGATCTGCGTCCCCTGCCGGACCGAGAGCGTATCGGGCATGATTCTGGCCAGCGTGGCCAGGTCCAGTTCGCCCTTGAATTCGTAGGCGTTGGTCCGCAGCGCCTGGTTCAGGCCCTTGGCCAGGCCGTTGCGCAGGTCGATCAGCAGCGAGCCGTTCAGGTTCATCTGGCCGGCGTCGCAGTCGGCCCCCCAGCGGTCGATGCGGACCTGGTCGCCTTGCCAGACGATGCGGCAGGGCGCCTGCTGCGGCCGGCCCTGCGACGCGTCGATGGCCCGCAGGTGCAATTGATTGAGGTGCAGCGTGTCGCTGCCCAGCGCGGGGCCGCGAACGTCGATTCCCTCGACGGCCCACAGGCCTTCGACGGTCACCGGGCGACCGTCGCGCGTGTCCCCGTCCCATTGGCACACGCCCTCGCCGTTCAGCCAGCCGGCGACTTGCGTGCCGGGCTCGTAGCGCGAGACCAGCCCTTGCAGCATGGCCAGCGGAAACTGGGTGGTGGACAGCTTCAACTTGCCGGTGCTATCGACGAAGCCGTCGGCTTGGCGGCTCTTGGTCATCTCCAAGCGGGCATCGAACTGGCCGCCGCGGCCGGGCTGCGCCACTTTGCCGGCCACTTGCAGCGACAGGGGGCCGGACCAGTCGCGGGGCAGCTCGAGCTTGGCCCCCAGTCCTTCGATCTGCCAGCGGCCGTGCCCGTCGAGGTCTTCCACCGTGGCCGAGCCCTCGACGACGTCCACATCCAGCTTGGGGCTGGCGATTGAGGCTTCGCGACTGTTGAGAATCTTCGACAGCAGTCGCTCGACGTTGCTGGTGTTCTTGTCGAGCACCACGCGGATCTGCGGCCGGTCGAGCTGGATGTAGCCGACGTTGGACGAATCGAAGAGGATCTGCCGCAGCGTGCGGCTCGTCTTGATGGTGGGAACCTTCAGCACCAGCTCACCGCGGTCGTCGCGGACTTCGATGTTGTGCAGTTGGACCGGCGAGAACCAGCCAAACGAAGCCGACGAGGCAGTGACCGTGCCGTTCAACTCCTTGCCCAGCGACGACAGCACGAGGTTCCGCAGCGGCGTGTGGCCGGCGATGATCGGCGCCAGCCAGACGGTCATGATCAGCACGCCGGCGA
>JBGQHD010000547.1:0-4392 GCA_041497795.1 Planctomycetia bacterium | reverse complement strand
GGTCCCAGCGGCAAGGTGTATTTCGCCACCAAACAGGGCTATCCCGACAAAGCCAAGGGGGAGAAGCTCGAGGACTACCCCGGCGGCTACCCGATGGTCTACGACCCGGCGACGGGCAAGACGAAGGTCTACCCCATCCCCGTCGCGCACCAGGGGGTGATCAGCATCACGCCCGACGAAACGCGCGACCTGGCGTACATTTCGACCTGCTCCGACGAGCGGCCGGTCGAAAGCTCGCACTTCCTGGTCCTCGACCTGAAGACCGGCAAGTACCGCGACCTGATGGATACGCGGCACATGTACGCCTTCATCGTGGTCGATCACCTGGGCCGGGCCTATCACCCCATCCAGGGCGGCGACATCGCTCGCTTCACGCCTCCCGAAAAGGGTGGTTTGGAAGGCGGCAAGCTGGAGCGGCTGAAGCAGACCATTGACGGCAAGCCGCCGGCGGCCGACTCGCACCTGGCGGACCGTGACACGTATCCTATCAACTGGGACATCTCGCCGGACGGCAAGACGCTATACGCGTTGCCGATGACCACCAACGAGCTGTATGCCTACGATCTGACAGCCAGCGGCGATACGCTGCCGGGCCGTAGTCTCGGCACACTCATCCCTGGCGCGAAGAGCATCGACTGCCGCGGCATGTGCTGCGGCCCCAGCGGCGCCGTCTGGGCGTCGGTGACCGAGCCAAGGCACGGCATCGGCAACTTCCATCACCTCATCAGTTGGCGGCCCGGCAGCAAGACGCCGCACGACCACGGGGCGATCGCCGTGACCAACCCCAACTTCACCGAGTTCACCGACAAGGCCGGCAAGCCGCTCCCCTTCCACGGCGGACTGTATAAGATGCCCGATGGCACCACGACGACGCAGTACGTCACCCTGGGCGTCTGCGAGGCGCGTGACGGCAACGTGTACATCCTGGCGTTGCACCCCTACATGGTGCTGCAGGTGCGGAAGCAGGATTTGGGGAAGTAAACGTAAGGCGGATACTCCTGTCCGACTTTCACCTTGAGCGTTGAATCGATCGCCGAGCCCAGAGCGGCCACTGGCAGGCAGGCGGACAAGAGTGTCCGCGTTACGCCAGGCGGACAGGAGTGTCCGCCTTACGATCGGCGACACATCGCATGAATCCGTCCGCTGCAATCCCCACCGAGAAGCACGTCGTGCTGGTCGGCTCGGGAAACGCCCATCTTGTGTTTGCGAAGCGCTGGGGGATGCGGCCAATCCCTGGCGTGGCGGTGACGCTCGTGAACCCCGCGGCGGTGATTCCCTATTCGGCGATGGTGCCGGCGCACGTCGCTGGCGATTACACGTGGGACGAGATCACGATCGACCTGGTGCGGCTCTGCCAGAGCGTGAAGGTGCGGTTCGTGGCCGATCAGGCCACCGCCATCGATCCGGTAGCCCGCCAGGTGTTGTTCGCCGGCCGACCGCCGCTGGCCTACGACGTGCTCTCGCTGGGCGTGGGGTCGCTGCCCGCTCGCCCTGCCGGGCAGGTGGATGCGGAGAACTCGCTCGTGATGCGGCCGATGGGGCCGTTCATGGCCAAGGTGGACCGGCTGGACGAGTCGCTTTCGGCTTCGCCGCGACCCTATCACTTGATCGTGATCGGCGGCGGCGCGAGCGGCGGCGAGCTGTCGTTGGCGATTCACAAGCGGCTGGGCCGCCACGCCGGCTTTCGCTTGACCTTGTGCCAGGCCAATCCGCGGCTGCTGCCGCACTTCGCCGAGAAGGTGGCGACGATCTTTGAGGATTCTTTCCGGCAGCGGGGTATCACCTGGCGGACGAATGCCCGAGTGATCGAGGTGGCCGACGGGAAGTTGCTGTTGGAGGAAGGCGAACGCATCGCCTGCGACGCCGTGCTGTGGGCCACGCAAGGCACGCCGCCGCCGCTGCTCCGCGACAGCGGGCTAACCGTGGACGCCGACGGTTTTCTGCGCGTCAAGGAAACACTCCAGTCGGTCGGCGATCCGGCGGTGTTCGGCACGGGCGACTGCGTGGCCTTCGATGCGTATCCCGATCTGCCGCGAAACGGCGTCTACGCCGTGCGGGAAGGAGCGGTGCTGTTCGACAACGTGGTCTCGCTGCTGCGCGAGCAGCCGCTGCGGCCGTTTCGCCCCCAGCGGCGTTATCTGTGCCTGCTGAACACGGCCGACGGGCAAGCCGTGCTCAGCTACGGCTCGCTCACCTGGAAGAGTCGCCCAGCCCGGCGGCTCAAGGACCGCATCGACCGGGCCTGGATCGACAAGTTCACCCGGCTGGCTCCCATGGCCGGCGCGGTAAGCGTCGATCCTGCCGACGACTACACGATGCGTTGCGGCGGCTGCGGCTCGAAGATCTCCGGCGATGTTCTTTCCGCGGTGCTGAAACGGCTCGACATCCCCGACGACCCGAGGATTTTGCTGGGCTGCTCCGCCGGCGAGGATGCGGCCGTGCACCGCGTGCGGCCGGAGCTGTTTGGTCCGGAGCCGGAGCAGCTCGTCGAAGTGCAGACCGTCGATTACTTCAAGGCGTTCATCGACGATCCGTACCTCTTCGGCCGGATCGCGGCGCTGAACTCGGTGAGCGACCTCTATGCGATGAACGCCCGGCCGTTCTCGGCGCTGGCCATCGCCACGCTGCCTTACGCGCGCGGCCCGATTCAGGAGGCGCAACTTTTCGAGCTGCTGTCCGGCGCGGTCGAGTCGCTGCGAGACGTGGGGGTCGTTCTCACCGGCGGGCACACGACGGAAGGCAGCGAGCTGGCCCTGGGGTTCGCCGTCACGGGCTTCGCCGAGGAAAGCCGGCTGTTCCAGAAGAGCAAACTGCGAGCAGGAGACAAACTGGTGCTCGCCAAACCGCTGGGCAGCGGGGCGCTGTTGGCGGCCTGGATGCGCGGCCAGTGCCGAGCGGCCTGGTTCGAGCCGCTCATCGCCACCATGCTCATCTCCAACGGCCCCGCCGCCGCCATTTTTGCCGCGGCCGGCGTCAGGGCCTGCACCGACGTCACCGGGTTCGGCCTGGCCGGGCACCTGCTGGAGATGCTGGACGCCAGCCACCTCTCGGCCCGGCTGCGCGCCACAGACGTTCGACGATACGCCGGCTTCGAAGAGGTCGTCGCCCAGAGCATCGTCAGCACCCTGCACCGCGACAATGCGAAGCTGGCCTGCCGGGTTGCGGTCGGTTTAAGCACCCCGGCTGCTCCAAGCAGCCGGGGTGCTGAGCGCAGCCGGGGTGCTCAGCCGCCGGCGTGGTTGTTCGATCCGCAGACCTCGGGTGGGCTGCTGGGCGCCGTGCGGCCGGAATCGGCCGGGGAGATCGTCGTCAAGCTGCGCGAGGCCGGCTATCCAGACGCTGCGGTAATCGGAGAGGTCATGCCAACGAGCGCGGGGCAGCCGCCGGAGATCGTGGTCGAAGCCTGACTCACCGCTTCTCCCCGTCGGCCAGGCTCTTGCCCAGCTCCACGGTGCGGCGGCTGTTGTCGGGGAACTGCAACTCGATGGTGCGGCTCGCCAGGTCGATGCCCAGCACCTTGATCTTCGTGCCGCCGACTTCCTCCTCGTCGCCCACGTGCAGCGTGTGATACTTGCCCAGGGTGCGGACGGTGATCTTCGCCTCGGGCTTGTCGCCGCGTTCGAGGAGCCCCTCCAGGAAAGTGAACTTGAGGTGGTCGAAGGGGACCTTCTTCTTCACTTCCCGTTTGGTCGGCGGCTTGGCGCTGATGGTGAACTTTTGCGGGATCGTCAGGGGCGGCACGCCGTCGTCGGTGACGGACAGGACCACTTCATACGAGCCTTCCGCCGGCACATTGGCTGCCGAGAGTGTGCTGCCCTCCAGCTTCAGCCAGTCGGGGCCCGAGACCCATTGATAGGTCATCTTGTCGTCGTCGGGATCGCTGCCGATAAGGGGAATCCTCAGCGAGCGGCCCACGGTCGCTGGCACGCTGGTCAGGCCCAGCTTTGGCGGATGGTTGGCGCGGTAGAAATGCCGGAGCATCAACTGCGCCACGTCGGCCTGCAACTGATCGGCCGGGTGATCCGGCGAAGCCAGTTTGCTCAGGCGCTCCTTGTTCTGCGAGGTCGGCAGCATCAGCGCCTCAATCGAGAGGTTGATGGCCAGCCGCTTTTGGTCTTTGCCCAGTGGCATCTTCAGCGAGGTGATCTTGTGCAGGTGGTCGGCGGCGTAGAACTTCTGGAGGAAGCGGATGAACTGCGGGTAGGTCGCCTCGCCGTCTACGGTGAAGCCGAGCCGCGTAAATCCTCCCTTGTCCACTTTTTCCTTCTGCGCCTGGATGTTCACGGGCGAGAAGTTCACGTCGGGATCGCGGACAAGCTGCCCCAGCCATTGCGCGTAGGCGGACTTGGCCTGCTCGATCTGGGGAAGCAGCGATCGCTGGGCGAGACGTAT
>JBGQHD010000546.1:0-4393 GCA_041497795.1 Planctomycetia bacterium | reverse complement strand
GCTTTCGCTTTCTCTGGCATCAGAAGCTGTTCACGGCCTGCCTCATCGCCGTCGCGGCATGTTGGTACACCGGGTTTCCACTGAGCTTGATTTCCACGCGCGCGGGCACGACGGGCAACGATGCCGCGGGCAATGTTTCCGGTGATTGGCCCACTTATCGAGGCTCCGTCGCGCGGCTGGGTCGAGCGCTCGGCAACGACACCAGCCAGCTCGAGCCCACGGCCGGCGCCGCCGTCTGGTCGGCCCTGCGGAACATGACGCTTTATTCGTCCCCCGCGGTGGCCGGCGACCGCGTGTACGTCTCCACCGCCTGGGACCTGAGCGCCTTCAATCGCTCGGGCAAAGGGGCGATCGTCTGCCTCGACGCACACACGGGGCAGGAGATCTGGAAGTATGCCCCCGGCGATTTTCGCGGCACCTTCTCCTCGCCCGTGGTGAAAGACGGCCGCCTGGTCTGCGGCGAGGGGCTGCACCAGACGGCCGACGCGCGGATCACCTGTCTCGACCTGTCCGGCCGCCGGTTGTGGGAGCTGCGCACCAAGAGCCACGTGGAATCGACCCCCTGCATCGAGGGCGGGCGGGTCTACGTCGGCGCGGCCGATGACGGGCTCTATTGCGTCGATCTTGTGCCCGACGAGGACGGCCGGCCGGTCGTCCACTGGCATCTCGATCCGGCGCTCTACGTCGATTGCGAGTCGTCGCCCGCCGTCGTTGCTGGCACCGTGTACTTCGGCCTGGGCGTAGACGGTCACGCGATCTGCGCCGTGGACGCCGCGACAAGCGAAAAGCGCTGGCGCGTCGAGACGCCTTACCCGGTCTTTTCCGCGCCGACTGTCGTCGATGGCCTGCTCTACGCCGGCATGGGCAACGGCAACTATGCCCAAACGGGCGAGGAACTCCTGGCCGCGCGCCAGGAGGAGCTGCGCACCGCCGGCAAAACACCCGACGAGATCGCTGCCGCCACGAAGGACATGGGCGCCGGCGGCGCCGTGTGGTGCGTGGACGCGCGAACCGGCGCGGTGCGGTGGAAATACCCGCTGCCCGACACGCTGCTCGGCTCGGTGGCCTGTGAAGCGGGCCGGCTGTACTGCGGCTGCCGCGACGGGCGGCTGTACTGCCTCTCGACCGAGGGCAAGCTGCTCGGCCAATACGACGCGCGGGGGCCGATCTTCAGTTCCCCCGCGCTGGGCCGCCGGCACGTTTACTTTTCGACCAAGGACGGCCGCACGTTCGGCCTGCGGGCCGACACGCTCGAGCCGCTCTGGGACACGCCGCTGGGCAGCGAGGTCTGGGGTTCGCCCGCCCTGGCCCACGGACACCTCTACGTCGGCACGGTGGCCGGGCTGCGGTGCGTGGGGAGCGACGTTCCTCCCCCGCCGCCGCTGTGGAACACCGGCGAGCGCGGCGGCATCGTCGGCCGCGACGCGCTGCCGCGCGAAGTCGAGGAGGCCTGGCGCTACCCGGGCGAGGGCCAGCCGACGTTCCGAGTGACGGCCCCGCTGATGATGCAGGGAGACCACGTCTACGCGGCCGGGCAAACGGCCGAGGGGCCGCGCCTGGTCAAGCTCTCGACGCTAGCCGAACCGGAGGGCGGAAAGCGTGCTCTCTGGACTAAGCGGCTGGAGCACGTCGTCGATCTGCCGCCGGCCGGGCTGGGCGACGAGTCACGTGGGCGAGTCTCTCCGAGATTCGCATCCGCGTCTCGGAGAGACGCGGCCACGTGGGGCGAGCGGCTGTTCGTCGTCGAAGGCCCAGCCGGCAACCGCGTGGCGCTGCGCTGTCTGTCGTCCGAGGACGGCGAGGACCTATGGAGCTTGCCACTGAACCGTGAGGCCCCCGGGCAGTTCACCATCGACCGCCAGCGGGCCTATCTCTGGACGGCGGCCGAGGAGCTGGCCGCGGTCGATCTGGCGAGCGGCCAGGTCCAATGGCGCCTGCCGACGGAAATGGGCACGGCGGTCGGCGCGCCGACGGTCTCCGCCGACCTGCTGCTCATCGTGGGCACGCGCGGCGCGGCGGCCATCGACGCTCCCACCGGAACGCCGCTCTGGAAGGCTGAGCTGAGCGAGTCGCCTCGCGGCGGGCCGCTGCTCGCCGGCGCGAACTTCCTGCTGGCGGTCGGCGACCGGATCGAGCTGCGCCGTTTGACCGACGGCGGCGTGGAGTGGCAATCGCAGGTGGGCGAGGTCGATCATCCGCTGGTCGCCGAAGGCCGCCGCGCCGTCGTCTGCACCCGCTCGGGAGAACTCAAGGTCGTGGCGCTGAGCTGCGGCCACGTCGTGCGCGCCGTCGGCTGCGCGCCGGGCCCCTGGCCGCCGCTCGTTCATCAGGGCTCGATCGTCTTCCGTGAAGCAGAGCGCTGGTCGGCGGTCGAGCTGCGGGCGGGCGCCCCGCCAGAAGCCCGGCTTCTTCAAGAAGCCGGGCTTCTTAACCCGTGGGAATGGTTCATCACCTTCGGCGGCGACGTGCGGCCGGCCACGCCGCTGGTAGGCACGGCCGGGGCGATTCTCTTCGTCGACGAGAAAGGAGGCGTCGTATGCGTCCGGCCGACGCGCTGAACGCCCCCGGCGGCTACGTCTTCGCCTTCGGCGGCGGCACGTCCGAGGGGGACCCCACGCGCAAGGACCTGCTCGGAGGCAAGGGGGCCAGCCTGGCCGCAATGAGCCGGGCCGGCTTTCCGGTGCCGCCGGGTTTCACCATCTCGGCCGCCTGCTGCGAGCACGTCGAGCGCCATCGTGCCTGGCCGCCCGGGCTGGAAGACGAGGTGCGCCGCGCCGTCGCCCGGCTCGAGACGGCGACCGACCGCACCTTCGGCCGCGGCCCGCGCCCCTTGCTCGTGGCGGTCCGCTCCGGCGCCGCCGTCTCGATGCCCGGCATGATGGACACGGTCTTGAATGTCGGCTTGAATCCAGCGACGCTGGAAGGTATTGCCAAGTTAACGAACAACGAACGCTTCGCTTGGGACGCGTATCGGCGCTTGATCCAAATGTTTGGCAAGACAGTCAAAGGCATTGAGGGTCACAAGTTCGAAGCGATCCTGACCAAATACAAGGCCAGGACCAAAGGCAAGCTCGATACCGATTTAACGACCGCTATGTTGAAAGACGTCGTGACGGATTTCAAGGCGGTGTACAAGAAAGAACTCGGCGTCGATTTTCCGGATGATGTCAAAGAGCAGCTCGGCCAGGCGATCGAGGCGGTCTTCGCGTCATGGTTCGGCAAGCGCGCGGTCGACTATCGCAACTACAATAAAATTTCACATGACCTCGGCACGGCGGTCAACGTGCAGATGATGGTCTTTGGCAACATGGGCAATGACTCCGGCACGGGCGTGGCCTTCACGCGCAATCCTTCGACCGGCGACAAAGCCTTATATGGCGAGTTCTTGATCAACGCGCAGGGCGAAGATGTAGTCGCGGGCATTCGCACGCCAAAGAAGATCGCCCAATTGAAGGATGAGATGCCCACGGTGTACGATCAATTCCTGAATACCGGCACGATGCTGGAGAAACACTATCGTGAAGTTCAAGACTTGGAGTTCACGGTCGAGCGTGGAAAATTGTGGATGCTGCAAACCCGAACGGGCAAACGCACGGCGCAGGCTGCGATCAAGATCGCCGTCGATATGGTGAAGGAAGGATTGATCAGCAAAGAAGAAGCACTACAACGGATCGAGCCGATGCAGATCAATCAACTGCTGCTGCCGCGCTTCGACGAAGAAGCAAAGAAGAAGGCCGGCGTGCTGGCGAAAGGCTTGAACGCATCACCGGGCGCTGCGACTGGACTCGCCGTGTTCGATGCAGACACCGCCGAAGAGTGGGGCAAAGCCGGCAAGGCCGTGATCCTCATTCGACCGGAAACCAATCCGGATGACGTGCATGGCATGTTAGTCGCCAAAGGCATTCTCACTCAGCGCGGCGGCGCCACCTCGCATGCAGCGGTTGTTGCGCGTGGACTCGGCAAGCCGTGCGTCGCGGGCACGGAAGGCATTCGCGTCGATGCGGAAAAGAAATTGTTCGTCGCCGACGGCCAGACCATCAAGCAGGGTGAATATATTTCGATCGATGGCAGCAGCGGTGAAGTGTTCGCCGGACAGATCAAAACGATCGATCCGGATTTCAGCCAAGAAAAAGATTTGATCGAACTACTCGCTTGGGCTGATCAAGTCCGCCGATTGGGCGTCTGGGCGAATGCGGATTATCCGAAGGATGCGATGAAGGCGCGTGAGTTCGGCGCGGAGGGCATTGGGCTGTGCCGCACGGAGCACATGTTCTTTGAACAAATTCGCTTGCCGTTTGTCCAGCAAATGATTCTCAACGCCAGCGAAGCACAATCAAAGCTGGATGCACTGGCGCGGACCGAATCGGATTTGGAAAAGCGGCCTGACAACAAT
>JBGQHD010000545.1:0-4394 GCA_041497795.1 Planctomycetia bacterium | reverse complement strand
GTCCGCAAGTAGGCGGCGGCCTGGGTCAAGCTGTCGATGCGGCCTTCCACCGTATTCAATTGTCGGAACAGATCCTGAAAGCCCTCCAGCTTGTCCGGCACGGGCAACACATCGCCCATGACGGGCGACCCGATAATGCGGTCCATCTCCTCCTGGAGCAGTTGCCGGTAGGCAGGGAGCAGCACCAGCAACTCACCGCGACTAGGCCGGGGCAGCTTCGAGGCCTGGCCGTCCCGCACGACTTCGAGCCGCGAACTGGCCATGACTTGGCCGACGCCCGGCAGCTCGCGCCGCCGCAGCTCGCCATCGACGGCGGCCAGCACGTCGTCCTTCGCGAGGAGCGGCGCCAGCCGATGCACGACGGTCAGATGACCGCCCTGACGGTATTCGGCCACGGCCGCGCCGACATCGGTTTGCTGTTTGACGGTCAGGCCGACCGTGTCGGCCTGGCCGAGGGCCAGCACCACGAGCCAAGAGTGCCATGACATGACTTGCCCCCTTCTCTTCTCTTTCCGACGAATGGTGTTCCGAGACGGCCGCGAGAACGACGCCGCGGACTCCCTCTCCCCGCTTGGGAGAGGGTTGGGGTGAGGGGAATCCGCGACGACTTGCCCCTCACCCGGCCTCTCCCCTGAGGGGAGAGGAGCTTTGCCTCGCCTTACTATTGTCATTCGGCGGCTGCCGCGGCTCAAGAGGCGCCTTGGCGCGCCGAGTCTAGTCCTGCCGCTGCGCGGAAGTCAAGAAACTCGACCTGCGGGCCGTAGAACGGAGTTCATTCCGTTCGGCATTTGGGTGGACGGCGATGTCGAACGGAATGAATTCCGTTCTACGGGCGCCCTATTCGGAGAATCAGGCTACGGCGCCGGCGGGCTCGTTCTTTCCCGCCACGCAGGCGGCCAGGACCAGGTCGCCGCTGACGTTGAGCACCGTGCGGCACATGTCGAGGATGCGGTCGATGCCCAGGATGATGCCGATCCCCTCGCCCGGCACGCCGACGCTGTTGAGCACCACGATGATCAGCGGGATCGACCCGCCCGGCACCCCGGCCGTGCCCACGCCGGCCAGCACCGACATGAGCACCACCGTGAGCTGCTGGCCGACCGTCAGGTGCACGCCGAAGAGCTGGGCCAGGAACAGCACCACCACGCCCTCGTACAGCGCCGTGCCGTTCTGATTGCCGGTGGCCCCGATGGTCAGCACGAACTGCGAGATGTTCTTGGGCAGGCGCAGCTCGTCGTTGGCCACGCGGAGCGCCGTGGGCAAGGTGGCGTTGGAGCTGGAGGTGGCAAACGCCGTCAGCATGGCCTCAGAAATATCGACGAAGAACCGCCGCGGCGAGCGGCCGGCCAGCCCCCGCAAGACGAGCGAGTAGACCACCACCAGGTGGATCGCCATGCCGGCCAGGGCCGTGGCCACGAACCACCCCAAGGTGACGAAGATATCCGCCCCGAGCTGCGCGGTGATCGAGAACATCAGGCAGGCCACGCCGTAGGGGGCCAGCCGCATGGCGAAGCCGATCACCACCATTGTGACGTCGAACGTGCCTTCCAAGAGCCGCACCAGGGTCTCGGCCCGCGGCCCGGCTTGGCTGAGCGCGATGCCTAGCACCAGCGCAAAGAACATCACCGCCAGCATGCCGTTGCCGGGCGAGCTGCCGTCCAGCGCGCCGACCATCTCCTGCAACGGGTTGGCCGGGATGATATCCAGCAGCGTCTGCGCCAACGGCTTAGCCTCGTCGGCCTTCTTCTTAGCGGCTTGGGCTTGGGTCTCGAATTTCTTCTGGAGTATTTGCCGCTGCTCCTGGGGCAGCTTGTCGCCGGGCCGCAGCACGTTGACCAGCGTCACGCCGATGGCGACGGCGCAGCCCGAAAGCAGCAGCGTCAGCAGCAAGGTCTTGAGGCCCACCGCGCCCAGCCGTCGCACGTCGCCCAGTTCGAGCACGCCGAGGGCCAGGGCGGAGAGAACTAGCGGGATGACGACCATCAGAATCAGCCGCAGGAAGATCCTGCCCAGCGGATCGGCGATGGCGACGCCCCAACCGACCAGCTCTTGTCCGGACGGCGGCTGCTCGGCGAAGTGCTTCAGCACGTCATCCAAGAGGCCTTGCGCGGCCAGCAAGTTGCCCAGCAGGCCCAGCGCGGCGCCCGCGATCAGGCCGATCAGAATCTTGACGTGCAGCGGCCAACGACGCGCGGCGGGAGTGGGCGGCGGGGCGGCGGAACGCTCGGCGTCAGACATGATCCGTATTGTCCCACGGCGGAGATTGCGTCAGACTACGGCCCTTTGCCCGCCTGAGGGGCAGGCTTTGGTAGCAGAGCACGGCCTGCCGCGACGGGCAAGGCTGAATCGACGCGCACGCCCGAGATCATGGATTTCATCCACTCGTTCACCGACGGGCTTCTGCACCTCGACCGGTATGTAGATGGGGTATGGCTGTACGCGATTTTGTTTGCCATCATCTTCTGCGAGACCGGGCTGGTCGTGACCCCATTCCTTCCGGGCGACTCATTACTCTTTGCCGTTGGCGCGCTGACAGCGCAAGAAGAACCCGCGCTCGAGTTGTGGAGCGTCATGGCACTCTTGATTGCTGCTGGCGTGCTAGGCGATGCGGTCAATTACTCCATCGGCCGGTACGTGGGACCCAAGGTCTTTTCCCGCGAAAACTCCTGGCTGCTGAACAAAAAGCACCTGCTGCGGACCCACGCTTTCTACGAGCGCTACGGCGGTAAGACGATCTTTCTCGCCCGGTTCATCCCCATCGTGCGGACCTTCGCCCCCTTCGTCGCCGGGGTGGGAACGATGGGCTACCGGCGGTTCGCCGTCTACAACATCGCCGGCGCCGTTGTCTGGGTCCTGCTCTTCACGCTGGCCGGACACTACTTCAGTCAGACGCCGCTGGTGAGAAACAACTTCCAGCTCGTCATCCTCGCCATCATCGCGATCTCGGTCCTGCCGATGGCGGTGGAGTACCTGCGGGCTCGCGCGGTTGCCAGGCGGGCAGCGTCGCACGACAACGTAGCCTGACTCTCCGAGTCGGGCCGTCGGATGCCCGACTCGGAGAGTCAGGCTACGCCTTGCCCGCGCCAGCGGAGCCAATGGTCGGCCAGCACGATGGCGACCATCGCCTCCGCCATGGGGATGAACCTCGGCAGCAGGCAAGGATCGTGCCGCCCCTTGGTGCGAATCTTGGCCGGCTCGCCGTGGCGGGTGACGGTGTCTTGCTCGCGCGGCAGGCTGCTGGTCGGCTTGACCGCCGCCCGCAGGACGATCGGCATGCCGGTCGTGATGCCGCCAAGCATGCCGCCGTGGCGGTTGGATTTGGTGACGATGCGTGCCGACTCCTGACTCCTGACTCCTGACTCCTGGGTTGTGAACACGTCATTGTTCTCGCTGCCGCGCTTGGTGACGCAGCCGAAGCCGATGCCGTATTCCACGCCCAGCACGGCCGGCAGCGAGAACAGCGCCTTGGCCAGGTCGGCCTTGATTTTGTCGAAGACCGGCTCGCCCAGGCCGGCGGGGATGTTCGTGGCCACGATCTCGGCGGCGCCGCCGATCGAGTCTTGCTCCGCCCGCATCTGCTCGATGAGGGCGACCATGCGGGCCGCCGCCGCCGGGTCGGGGCAGCGCACGATGTTCGGCGAGCCGTCGGGCAGTTGCTCCACCTGCTCGAGCGTGACGGCCGCCGGGTCGGCGACGCTGGCCCGAATGTCGCCGACCTGCACCACGTAGCCGATCACCCGGCCGCCGCAGGCCGCGGCCAGGATCTTCTTGGCCACCACGCCGGCGGCCACGCGGACGTTGGTCTCGCGGGCGCTGCTACGGCCGCCGCCGCGGTAATCGCGGAAGCCGTACTTGGCGTCAAACGAGTAGTCGGCGTGGCCGGGCCGGTACAGGTCTTTGATGTCGCTGTAATCGCGGCTGCGCTGGTCGCGGTTGCGGATCAGAATGGCCAAACTAGTTCCGGTCGTGCGGCCCTCGAAGACGCCCGCAAGGATTTCCGGCTTGTCCGGCTCGTCGCGCTGGGTGACGATCTTGCTCTGGCCGGGCCGCCGGCGGTTGAGATCGACGACAAAATCGGCCACGTCCAGCGGAATACCCGGCGGCACGCCGTCGATGATGACGACGTTGCCCGGCCCGTGGCTCTCGCCGGCCGTGGTGATGCGAAACGCTTGTCCGAAGGAGTTGCCGGCCATGGCTCCATTGTAAGCCGCGGTGCCGCCGTGGGGGGAGACAGGATGGGGGGAGACAGGAGTCAGGAGTCAGGAGTCAGGAGTCAGGAGACAGGAGTCAGGAGACAGGAGTCAGGAGTCAGGAGACAGGAGTCAGGAGTCAGGAGACAGGAGTCAGGAGTCAGGAGACAGGAGTCAGGAGACAGGGGTCAGGAGTCAAGAGAT
>JBGQHD010000544.1:0-4399 GCA_041497795.1 Planctomycetia bacterium | reverse complement strand
GACAATCTGCTGCCCAAGTACGACCGCGCCGTGGCCGCCCTGGTGAGCGACCTGCACGAGCGCGGCCTGGCCGGCGACGTGCTGGTCACGTCGTTCGGCGAGTTCGGCCGCACGCCGCGAATCAATCCGGGCGCCGGCCGCGACCACTGGCCCGGCGCGATGAGCATCCTCTACGCCGGCGGCGGCCTGAAGATGGGCCAGGCCATCGGCGCCACCGACTCCAAGGCCGAATACCCCACCAGCAAGCCTTACACGCCCGGCTGCGTGCTCTCGACGATCTACCACGTCCTGGGCATCGACCACCACCACGTGTTCTACGACCAAGCCCGCCGTCCGCTGCCGGTGCTGAACGAAGGGCAGCCGATTGAGGAACTGGTGTAGCGAGCTACGCGAACGTAGGACGGTTTTCCAAACCGTCCGTAAGGAAGACGAAGCCGCTCGGCCGGATTGGAAATCCGGCCTACGCCGCCGAAATGAACCACGAATGACACGAATAACACGAATAGCATTCGCCGCGTTCGTCGAAGCACCGCCTTCCATTCGTGTCATTCGTGTTATTCGTGGTTGTCCTCTTCTGATCGTCGTGCTGGCCTGCCTCACTTCGATCACGCGGGCCGACCTCCCCTCCATTCGCTTCGACCGGCTCACGCCCTTGGGGGCCGCGGCCGGCACCACGGTGGAAGTCGAGGTGACCGGCGCGGATGTTGAAGGAGTCGATGCGCTGCTGTTTGACCATCCCGGCCTCACAGCCCAGCCGATCGCGGGCAGCGCGAAGACCGGCGACGGCGACCGCGGACCGGGCATGGGCCGCAAACGCGGGCGGCGGCGGGCCAGCAGCCGCTTTCGGGTGACCGTGGCCGCCAACGTGCCGCCGGGCACGTACGATGTGCGATTGGTGGGCCGTTGGGGCGTGAGCAATCCGCGTCTGTTCGCCGTTTCGCACGGGCTGACCGACATCGCGGAGAAAGAGCCGAATAACGATGCGGCGCAAGCACAAGAGATCGCCGTCAACTCGGCCGTCAACGGCATGTTCGACGGCAACGGCGAAGACCTGTTCCGCTTCACGGCGGCCAAGGGGCAGCGCGTCGTCATCGATTGCCAGGCCGGCAAGCTCGATTCGCCGCTCGATCCCACGCTGACGCTGGCCACGGCCGACGGCCGTCCGCTGGCGGCCAGCGGCGACTACAACGGCCGCGATCCGCTGATCGACTTCATCGCCCCGGCCGACGGCGATTACCTGATCACGGTGTACGACCTTTCCTACCGCGGCGGTTCGCCGTACCGGCTGATCGTCAGCGATCATCCGTACGTCGAGAACGTCTGGCCACGGGCGGTGCGGGCCGGCGAATCGGCGGAGCTGACCGCGCTGGGGCGCAACTTGGGGCAGGGCGCAGTGCGCTCGGCCCTCTCGATCGGCGACCTGCCGCTGGAGGAGCGGCGTATCCGCATCACGCCACCGGCCGACGTGCTTGGCCTCGGCGCCTATCGCTTCCTCGAGCATCCCACCGATCACAGCGTGCTGCCGACCGCGGCCACGTGCACGCTTACGGGTTTTCAGGTGCGGCTGTTCGCTGAGACCGCATCGCCGTCGCTCACGGCGCACAGCTTGCTGGTCTGCGATAGTCCCGTCACGCTGGAGGTCGAACCGAACGACGATCCCGCTAAACCGCAAAGCGTTTCGCTGCCGCTAGTGCTTAGTGGCCGGTTCGATCGGCCTCGCGACGCCGATTGGTTCGAGTTGGCCGTCGCCGAAGCGGGAAACTATGCGTTCGACGTGTACTGCGAGCGGATCAACGGCCGGGCCGATCCCTATCTCGTCGTCACCGACGATCAGGGAAACCGCGTCACCGAGCTGGACGACTACGGCCATCGGATCAACGCCTTCGACGGGCATCTGCGCGACCCCTCCGGCATGGTCAGCCTGGCCGCCAAGCGCAAGTATCGCGTGCTCGTGCAAGACCGCTACGGTCGCGGCGGGGCGCGGTATCAATACGTGCTGACTATCCGCAAGCCGCGGCCCGACTTCCATGCCGCGGTGATCCACAGCCAGAACCCCGGGCCGGGCGGCACGACGATCTGGCGCGGCGGGGCCGTGTATCTCGACGTGATCCTGCACCAGCGCGAAGGGTACAGCGGCGACATCACGCTCACCGCCGAGAAGCTGCCGCCGGGCGTGCACGCCACGCCTACGGTCATCCCCAACAACCAGCGCGGCCAGATGATCCTCTGGGCGGATGCCGACGCGGCCGATTTCACCGGCCCAATCCGCCTCCTGGCGAGCGGCCGCCGCGGGCCGGCCGATGCGAAGGATGGTTCCCAGGGCGGACAACCGGCCAAGGAAGAGCTTTTCACCCGCGAAGTCCGGCCCTACACGCGCGTCTGGAACGATGCCTCGCTGAACTCCAGCCGCCCGACGCGAGAGCTGGTCGTGGCCGTGCGCGACGGCGCGCCATTCGGCCTGCGGTTCGAGCCGGACCGCGTGGAGGTCGAGGCCGGCAAGCCGGTCCAGTTCAAGCTGAAGCTCGACCGGCACTGGGCCGACTTCCGTAGCGACGTGAACGTGCTGCCGCTGGAGTTTCCCGGCAACTTCCGCTTGGGCACCAGCAAGATCGCCGCCGGGCAAAGCGAGCTGGCCGTGACGATCGACGTGCAAGGCGGCACGCGGCCGGGCGACATCACGCTAGCGGTCATGGGCCAGGCCCAAGTGCCGTTCAGCAAAGACCCCGAGGCCAAGGACCGCCCGCCGACGCTCGTCTCGCTCCCCAGCCAGCCGGTGACGATCACCGTGAAGAAGCCGGCGAAGTGACCGGCAGCACCCCGGCTGCTCCGCAGCAGCCGGGGTGCTTTGGCTTAATTGAACATCGTCGGCGGCAGCTCTTTGAGCTGCTTGACGGTGATCCGGGCGATGTCGTCCCAGGCGATCACCGTCACCGTGTGCGTGCCGTCGTGGGCGCGGATGGCGAAGATGCCGAATTGCCCGCGCGAGACGTCGTGGGCGTAGTTCAAGGGCGCGATGCGTTCGCCGGTCTTCAGCTCCAGTTCGACGACCGCCTCGCGGTCCGACTCTTCCCAAATCCGCTCGAAGAGCGCCGCCAACGGGTGGCCGTGCGGCGCGGGCGGCTCCGGCGGCGGCGTGGCATACTCGTCAGACTCCGCCGCCTGCTCCTCGATGAAGCCGAAGTTGGGCGCCAGCCCGCCCGACGAGCCGCCCGACTTCGGCCCGACCTGCGGCTCGACGACCTCGACTTCTTCGACCTCTTCGACGTCCTCGACCTCTTCTTGCGGCGGCGGCTGCCGACCGATTTCCTGAATCTGGCCCAGGGCCACCATCTCGCCCGATTCGGCCACGGCGGCGGCGGGGTGGCTCTCGACTTCCTCCTCCAGGCTGGGGACGACGAACTTCTCGCCGCAGTGCGGGCATTGGCCGCGCTTGCCTTGCAGCTTCGCGGGGGCCCGCAGGTAGTGCTCGTTGGGGCAGTAGAACTCGATGATCTCTTCCGCTCGCAGCACGTCGGTGCCGTTGTAGTTCTTGGGCGGCTTGGGGACCTCGAACATGGTCTGGCACTGCGGGCACTTGCCCATGCCGCCGGCCTTGTCGGCCGGGGCGCTCATCTTGTGTCCTCGCGGACACGTGAAGCGAATGACGGTGCTCTGGGCCATGAGGAGGGACGCGTGTTTGCCGCGGTGAGACGTGTGTTACCATAGGTTATCCTATCGCGGGCGCCGGCGGGCAACAATGAGGTGACAGGGGACGGCGAGCCGGCGGGCGTAAGCCCCCGGTGAAGGCTGACAAGTGAGAAGGTGACAAGGTGAGTGACGGCGAGACCAACCGTTTGGCAACGGGCATCATCATCGTGGACCACGGCTCGCGGCGGGCGGAAAGCAACAAAATGCTGCTGGAGGTCGTGGAACTCTTCGCCCGCACGACCGGCTGCCCGATCGTGGAGCCGGCCCACATGGAGCTGGCCGAGCCGTCGATCCGCACGGCGTTTGCCCGTTGTGTGGCGCGGGGGGCCCAGGCCGTGGTCGTGCACCCGTACTTTCTGTTGCCCGGCAAGCACTGGACGGAAGACATTCCCGCGCTGGCCGCCGCCGCCGCGGCCGAGCATCCCGGCGTGCGTTACGCCGTGACGGCGCCGCTGGGACTGCACCCGCTGATGACGCGGATCATCGAGGAGCGGATCGCCGAGTGCCTGGCGGTAGAACGGAATTCATTCCGTTCGCCATTGGCTCGTGAAGGCGACGCTCGCACGGAATGAATTCCGTTCTACCGCAACGCTGCTTGCTCTCCCCCGAGTGCCGGCGTTAGACTGCGCGCGGTCCAAGAAGCCCGGCTTCTTGGAGAAGCCGGGCTTCTTCGGTGCGGCTTCTTCCTTGCGGAACAGGGAGATCGAAGCAT
>JBGQHD010000543.1:0-4401 GCA_041497795.1 Planctomycetia bacterium | reverse complement strand
CTCGGCACGATCCGGGGTCGAATTCGGCTCGGTCTCGATCCACTCGGGCAAGTCGCCGATCACGAACGGCCGCGGCTGCGTGCCGCCGAAGCCGCAGGTCATGCGCCATAGAACGGGCCCCAGCGGCGCGTCGGCCGCGATGGCGATCTGCGACTGCCATTCCTTCGAGTACGCGATCCGCTCCCCGCCGTCGGCGTCAGTGGGATTACGGCGCGGCGAAGGCTCGTACTTGCCCAGGGCGCGCGGGCCGAGCTGCGGCGGGGCGGTTGCCCCTCTGCTTAACAGGTGGAAGTGCGCCCCCGGCGGCAGACACTCGGCACCCACGCGGACGCTCACCGTCGTGCCGCGCCGGCCGCCGGCAGGAAAAATGTGCGTGCTGGACGGCTCCCGCGAAGGCACCGGCTGGGCCCAGGCCGTCGTGCCGATGAGAGCCGTGAGGCAGAGTGCCAGGAGGTAGTGGTTCACGCGCATCGCATGCTTCCGAATGGGTGTCATTCTGAGCGCAGCGAAGAATCTCTGCTCCACCGCTGAGACCCTTCGCTGCGCTCAGGGTGACACCTGAACTTACTTTCTAGCAGGAAATACAAGCGCGACCTATCAGGACTAATGGCGCGCGCATTACTTTTTGGACGACGCAAAGTCCTTCAGATAAAGCCAGTAAAAGTCGCCCGAGGGCATCGGGATCACTTCTTTTACCTTACCCGACGCGTCCTTCTTCTCAATGTATCCCATTTCCCCAAAAATGAATTGCGACTTCTCCAAGTACTTAGAAGACACTTGAAATGTACAAACCACCTCCCCGTCACGCTGAAATCTATGGATCGGGCACGACGCAATGCGCGTTTCTCCATCGTAAATGCCCAACTGAACGTCAAGAACCGGCGAGAGTGCCCCCGTCCTTCTTTTGACAGCGATCTCAAATTCCTTAAGTGACCCACGATCCTTGACGTCAATTGTGAGCACGAGGTGCTGCTTCTTAATGTTACTCGCGGTCAACTGAGTCCAGGTACTTATTCCATGTGCCTGCGATGAGCAGACCATGGGAAAAAGCACTACAAGCAATACGATTTTATGCTCCAACATTGATAAACCTCCAGCATCGAATGCTAGCACTTGAGCACCCCGGCTGCTCGTAAGCAGCCGGGGTGCTGCCTCGGGGTGCCGTCTCAAAACAGCTCGCTCACCACCTTGCCGCCGCAGGCTGCTTCCACCGGACGGCCCAGCGGCGTCGTGAGCATTGTCTCGGGCTTGATGCCCAGGGCCGCCAGCACGGTGGCCGACATGTCGGGCGCCGTGATCGGCCGATCGGTGACCTGCGCGCCCAGCTTGTCGGTGGCGCCGATCACGACCCCCTTCTTCAGGCCGCCGCCGGCCAGCATGATCGAGAAGGCATTGGGCCAATGGTCGCGGCCGGCCATGACGTTGATCCGCGGCGTGCGGCCGAACTCGGTGGTCAGCACCACGAGCGTGGAATCCAAGAGGCCGCGCTCCTTGAGATCGTTGATGAGCGCCGGCACGGCCCGATCGACGCTGGGCACCAACAGGTCGCGCAGGCTGCGCGTGTTCTCGCGATGGGTGTCCCAATGGCCGTGCTCGATGCTCACGAACCGGCAGCCGGCTTCCACCAGCCGCCGCCCGAGCAGGCAGCACTGGCCCAGGCTGGTCATGCCGTAGGCTTGCCGCAGCGTTTCTTTCTCGCGGTCGATGGCGAAGGCCGCTTTGGCCTCGGGCGAGGTCATCAGGCGATAGGCCTTTTGATAGAACGTGTCGAGCGAACGCACGTCCTTGGCCTCCTCTACCTGCCGCTCGAACTGGTTCACGGCCCGCAGCGCCTCTTGCCGCCGCAGCCCGCGCTCGCTGACGACGCCGGCGGGCAGCGCGATGTCGCGCACGGCGAACTCCGGAGCTGCGGGATCGGCCTCGACGACGAACGGCGCGTGGCTGGCCCCCAAGAAGGCCGGCCCGCCGCTCCGCAAAAAACACGGCACGGAGATGTACGGCGGCAGCGCGCCGGCGCCGCCGCCCAGCCGCGAGACGAGCGAGCCCAGGCTGGGGTGGGTGTTGTTGTTCTTCTTGCCGTTGAAGTCGCCCGGCCCCGGCGTTGAGCCGGTCATCATCACGTGATAGCCGCGGCCGTGATCGCTGTCGCCGTGCGTCATGCTGCGGAGCACCGCGAGCTGGTCGGCCACCTTGCACAGGCCGGGCATCACCTCGGTGAACTGCACGCCGGGGATGGCCGTGCGGGCCACGGCGAAGTCGCCGCGAATTTCGGCCGGGGCCGTCGGCTTGGGGTCCCACATGTCGTGGTGCGACATGCCGCCGATCAGGAAGATGAAAATGCAATTCACGTCCCGCTTCGGGGCGACTGCCGCGACCGCGTGCTGGAGGCGGAGGAACTCGGCCATCGATAGGCCGCCCACGGCGCCGATGCGCAAGAAGTCACGCCGCGGCAGCTTGTCGCCAATCGTCGCTCGCATGCGATTCACTCCCTTCGGACCCTACAGGAAAAACACACTCGCAAACTGCTCTGAGCGACTCCGTGGTAGCTGGCCAGTCATGTTTCCGCTGGGGCAAGCCCAGCGGTGATTTCGCCCTCAGGGCACGAACAAAAAGTCATACGAATTCACCAGCGTCCACAGCAAGTCCTGCGTCGCCTCGCGCCGCAGCGATTGGGCAAACAGCCGCTGTGCCGCCGCACGCTCCTTGGCGCCAGGCGGCCGGCCGATCGTTGCCAAGCACAGATCCTCGAGGATCTGGTCGTTGCTCATGCTTGCCGCGGCCAGCCGCGCCGCGCGGCCCGTGGTGCTGCCGATCTTTCGCTCGATCTCCGGCGAGTTCATCAGGTGCAGCGCCTGGGCCATGGTCGGCTCGCCCGACCGGCCGCATTCGCAAGGGCTGGTCCGCTCGGATCGTCCGAAGACTTCCAGGAAATACGACGGCAGCCGGTTGTCCCACAGCTCGATGGCCCGCGTGCCCGGCGGCCGGCCCGGAAACGCCTCGGGCGACTCGGTCACCTGACTGATGGCGTCCAGCAGCGCCTCGGCCGGCAGCCGACGCACATAGTGTCGCGAGAAGTTCTGCTCGTCGTCGCGGTTGGTGGTGTTCTGCGTACTGGCAAGCTGGTAGACGCGCGACTGGAGGATGAGCCGCATTACCGCCTTCAAGTCGAAGCCGCGCTCGCAGAGCTGGGCCGTGAGATAGTCGAGCAGCGGCTCGTTGGTCGGCGGATTCGTGGAGCGCAGGTCATCCTCCGGCTCGACCAGCCCTCGGCCCAGGTAATGCTTCCAGAGCCGATTGGCGGCCAAGCGGGCGAACCAAGGGTTCTCCCGCGCCGTCAGCCAGCGGGCCAGCTCCTGGCGCGGGTCGCCGCCGGCCGTTTTGACCGCCGCGCTGGTCGCCGCAATCGCCGGCCCATCGGGCGCGTGCATCGCCACGGGCACGTCCGTCAGCGGCAACCGCGTCTCGCGATAGCCGGCGTGGAAGACGAAATCGTCGCCGTTCACGGCGGAGCCGTGCAGCCGCTTGCGCTCCAGCCCGTTGAAGAACGCGGCCAGGCCGTAGAAATCGTCCTGCCCCCACTTCTCGAACGGGTGATGATGGCATTGGGCGCATTCCAGCCGCACGCCCAGGAAGGCCTGGCTGACGGTCTTGGCGGCATCCTCCGGCGTGGCGGCGGCGCGGAAGAAGTTCACCGGCCCGTGCTCGCCGGAGGGGCCGCTGGCGGTGAGCAGCTCGCGCACCCAAACGTCGTAGGGCCGGTTGTGGGCGAACTGCTGCCGCAGCCAACGGTGAAACTCATAGGCCCCGCGGTCCCCCAGCTTGTCGCGGTTCACCAGCAGGATGTCGGACCACTTCAAGGCCCAGTAATCGGCGAACTCGTCGCGCTTCAGCAGCTCGTCGATCCAGCGTGCCCGCTTGTCGGCCCGCGTGTCGCTCTGGAATCGTCGCACTTCCTCCGGCGTGGGCAAGGTGCCGAGCACGTCGAGGGTCGAGCGGCGGAGGAACGTGAAGTCGTCACACACGTCGGCCGGCAGGATGCCGAGCGTGCGCAGCTTGGCCCACACCAACTCGTCGATGCGGTTGTTGGCCGGCAGTGCCGGGTAAGGATTGGGCACGTCGGTGCGAGGCACCTGGATGCGGACCGCGGCGACGTGCCCCATGTAGTGCACCGTGATCGCCGCCTCGCCGGGCGACCGGCCGGTGCGCACGCGGCCCGTGCGGTCTACCTCGGCCACCGTGGGCGAGTTGCTGGCGTACGAGGCGGCCGAGGTCACGTCGCGCGAGGTGCCGTCCGTGAACACGGCCGTGGCCAGAATCTGCTGATCGGCGTCTTGCCGCATGACGCGGGCCGCCGGGCTGACTCGCACTGCCGCCACCCGCGGCGCATCGGCTCGGCCATGG
>JBGQHD010000542.1:0-4409 GCA_041497795.1 Planctomycetia bacterium | reverse complement strand
TCCGGCGAGCGGTCGGTCCGCGCGGTGCGCGGCAAGCGGCCGCGGCGCGCGGCCCCTCCCGCGGCGCCCCCGCCGGTGGTCTTGCCCCCCGCGCCGCCGCCTGTGCAGCGGCATGGCGGCGGTGGCGATCATCGCGCTCGCGCCAAGAAGTCAGCGGCGCCGATGCTGATGGGCTTGGCTGCGTGCCTGGTCGTGGCCGGCGGCGCGGCCGTGTACTGGTTCATGCTCAAGCCGCAGAAGATCGGAGCGCCGTCGAAGTCCGACGCGGTGGCCAGCTCGCGCGGCCAGAAGGAAGCCAAAACGCCCGATGGCTCGTCGCCGGCGCTCGACGGGCCTCACACGCCGGACGCAGGGAAGACGTCCGACTCGGCCAAGACGGACGACCCGCCATTGACTGTCGATCCCACGAAGACGTCCGATCCACCCGCCTTCCCCACGCCGAAAGAGGGACCTCCGTCGAAACCACGCCCGGAGACCGCCGCTCTCTTTGATGCGGCCAAGGAGGCCGTGAAGAAGAAGGACGTCAAGAAAGCGCTCGAACTGCTGGAGAAGTACCTCCGCGACCCAGGCGCGCCGGAGATCGACAAGGCGGCCAAGTGGCTGGTCTTTTTGCGCGACATCTCCTCCGACGAGACGATGCTGCAGCAGATGAGTCAAGTCAGCAACGCCGACTTGCTTCAAATCGAGCAAGGGCTCATCTTAAAGAACACTGTGGCGGGAGAGCTCAACGAAGTCTTCATGGACGCCATTCGCCGCAACATTCCCGAGGCCAAACGCCAGCGTGGGATGATGGCGGACGCGCCGAAGCCGAAGGAGAAGGCGCCCCCAGACGCCAAGACCGCCACGGGCAATCCCACGACGCCCGAGCCGATGCCCCCCGTGCCCGATCCGTTGACCAAGCCGGCGGAATTCCTGGCCAGTCAGGGGCTGACCAAGCGCGGCACGCAGTGGCAGCTCAACGAAGACGCGGCCATCGCCGCCATGTCGGGCCTGGCGGAATTGGAGAGGAAGTACACGCTCGCCGCCAAGAAGACGGCCGACGGGCTTAAGAGCCTCAATCGGCGCCGAGCCGAGTATTCCAAAGCGCTCCAACAGGAGGATCTGGCGAAGACGCAGAACCGCCAGCCGCCGCCGCAGGTCGCGCAGTTCCTGGCGGAGTGGCGGCCAAAAATCGGCAACAAGCTGGCGCTGGGCAGCAACCTCGACCTGCACACGCTGCTCCAGGGTCGGATGAACCCGCGCACCGATTTCCTGCTGGCCGTGCTCAAGGCCCACAAGGCGCTGGATCCGGTGGAAGAAAAATACGCCGCACTGGCGGCTGATTCCCGCGTGGCCGAGGCGCTCGGCAAGCTGCCGGGCGAGAAGGTCGGCCCGTCCACCAGGTTCAGCCAGGCCGCCGCGAAGTTCGCCAAGACCGCGGCGCTGGTCCTGGCCGACGAGACGCCGCTGTACTTGAAGGCGGAAGAAACGCTGCTCAGCGTGCTGATCAACGATGTGCCGATCGACGTGGCTTTCATGCCGGGCCAGAATTTCAACGTGATCACCGAGGAGCTGGTGAAGAAGCTGGGAATCGCCGTCCCACCCGATGCCCCGCGGGGGGGCATCAAGCGAACGGGCAAGGACGGCACGAAGCAACCCGACGTGGAGGGCCGCGTGATCAAGATCGCCAGCGTCCGGCTCAGCAAGCACGTGCTCAAGGATTTGGAGTTCATCGTCACCGGACCCGACGGCGCGTACATGGGCACCGGCCTGGAACCGCGGGCCTTCAATGGCTTCCGCTTCGAGCCCGACTACGACAACTTCGTGTTCAAGATTCGCCCGCAGGACGCGCCCGATCCCAAGCCGGAAAAGAAAGCGGCGCGATAGAGCATCCCCGCCTTGCGATCCCTCCCCCCGAGAGTCTCTCATGCGCCCCTTTTCCTTCCGCGCGGTGGGCGTCATTGGCGCCGTGCTGATGATGACCCCGGGCGCCGCCAGAACGGCCGAGAAGGTCGGCTTCCGCCAAGTGACCGCCACGCATCCGGTGGCCGTCCAGCGCGGCACGAAAGCAGAGGTCCGGCTGCGGTCGAACCTCACGCTCGATGAGACGCACGCCGTGCTCTTCGCGCAGGGCGGCATCAAAATGACCTTCGCCGAGCCCAAACCGATCGCCGTGCCGCTGGGCAACCGCACCTCGCCCGGCACGCCGTTCCGCTTCCAGGTCGAAGTGCCAGCCGACCAGCTTCCGGGCGTCTACGAATACCGCGTGGCGACCGCTCAGGCTGTGTCGAGCGTGGCCCAGCTTCTGGTGACCGACTATCCGGTGACGGTGGAGACCACGGCCGAGAACGGCACGGTGGCGACGGCCCAGAAGGTTTCGCTGCCGGCCGCCGTCTGCGGCGTGTGCGAGCAGATGGAGGACGTCGATTGCTACCGCTTCACCAGCCAGGCCGGGCAGGAGCTGACGCTGGAGATCTTCGCCCAGCGCGTCACCGACCGCATCCACGGCATGGTGGTCCGCGGGCCGGCCATCTACCTGATGGACCCGATCCTCACGCTCTACGGCCCTAGCGGCCAGGTCGTGGCCCAGAACGACAACTTCCACGGCGGCGACGCGTTCCTGCACGTCAAGCTGCCCACGGCCGGTGACTACACGCTGGAGGTCCGCGACGCGCGATATGCCGGGGACCAGCGTTATTCCTACTGCGTGGAGATCGCCGACCGGCCGTACGCCCACGGCATTTTCCCGCCGGCGGTCCAGGACGGGCAAGCGACCGAAGTCGAGGTGATCGGACATCTGCTGGGCGGCCAGCCGCAGCACGTGGCCAAGCCGTGCGTGGCGAAATTGCCCGCCGCGGGGGATTCCCCTGGCATCGTTCGCCGTCGGCTCGCCACGCCGGCGGGAGAGACGAACCCCGTGTCGGTCCTCGTCAGTCCATATCCGCAGTTTGTCGAGCGCGCGGGGAACCCTGCGCCGGCGAAGGGGCCGACGCAAGCCGCCTCGCAACCGGCGCCGGTCAACCTGCCCGCCGGCATCAACGGTCGATTGAGCCGGGACGACGAAGTGGATCGCTACGCCTTCACCGCGCGCAAGGGGAGCGCGTATCGCTTCGAGGTCTTCGCCCGCCGGCTCGGCTCGCCGCTGGATTCCGTGCTCGAAATCCAGGACGCCAAGGGCAAGCCGCTGACCGAGGCCGACGACGGCGACCTGTTCCGCGCCAAGGACAGCCGGCTGACGTGGACCGCGCCGGCCGACGGCCCGTACATCGTGGCCGTCCGCGACCTGCACGGCCGCGGCGGCGAGCGGTTCGTCTATCACCTCCAGGCTGAGCCGGCCGAGCCGGACTTCGAGCTGACGGGCGAATATTACTACGCCATGCTGGCCCCCGGCACGCGAATGATCTGGTTCGCCAAGATCGATCGGCAGAACGGCTTCGACGCCCCGGTGGCGATCGAAGTGGAGAACTTGCCGCCGGGCGTGACGCAGACGCCGGTCACCATCCCCGCGGGCATGAGCCAGTGCGGCATCATCCTCTCGGCCGCCAAGGACGCGGCCATCGGGGCCTCACTGGTGCGAGTGCGCGGAAAGGCAACGCTCCGCGGGGCCGACGGCCGCGAGCGGCAGCTCGTGCGCTACGGCCGCGTGACCTGCGAGCAGCAGAACAGCGGCGGCGGCCAGGCCCGCTGGCCGATCGAGACGCAGATCGTTGGCGTCGTCAAGCCGATGGACCTGCTGGCGGTCGCTGCCACGCCGGAGGAAGTCACCGTGTCGCCCGGCAAGCCGGCGGAGATCGCCGTCCGCATCGAGCGCAGCAAGGACTACACCGACGCCGTGACGCTGGACATGGAGTTCAAGTATTTCACACAGGTCTTCGGGGCGCAGCTTCCGCCGGGCGTGACGATGTCGGACAAGAGCAAGACCCGGCTGACCGGCAACACTTCAGGAGGCAACGTGCTGGAGGGCAAGATCATCCTCGAGGCGGCCCCCGCAGCCGTGGCCGTCGAACGGCTGCCGGTGGCGGTGGTGGCCCAGGTGTCGATCTCGTTTTCGGTCAACACCAACTATGCCTCGAACCCGATCTTCCTGACCGTGAAGAAATAGGTCCCGAGTAGGTCCCGCCTGCCGGGCGGGACAAACCGCTCGGCGGTCCGCGGGAGGCCAGTGCCGCCCGGCAGGCGGCACCTACTGCCGATGGTCCATCCCGCATGGCCTCGTCGCCAAGGAGGTGCGCATGCGACGGTTCCTGCGGTTTCGTCTCTCGACGCTCTTGCTGGCCGTCGTCTGCTGCGGCGTGGAAGAACGGCGGGGCGAGCGGCCATACTGCCCAGCGGTCGTCGTCTCGCATCTCAGGTCCTTCGTCATTCCGTCATTCGGCATTCGTCATTCATCCCCCATGCTTCTGGCCATCGAGATCGGCGGCACCAAGCTG
>JBGQHD010000541.1:0-4422 GCA_041497795.1 Planctomycetia bacterium | reverse complement strand
GCTCATCGAGCTGGAGCAGATTGACGAGGCGATCCTGCTCGTGCCGCGGCCCGGGAAGGGCGTGCTGTACCAGGCCGGCGGGATCGTGCGCTTCCACGAGACGGTTATGGATAAGGCCCTCATCGCGCGGCTGGTCGAACCGCTGGGGGTGGGCGAGCTGACCGAAGCCACTCATGCAGGCAAGACCTATTGGACCGCGCCAGGCGCCCGCGACATGTCCGCGTACGCGCCGGACGCCAAGACGCTGGTCTTTGCCAACGAAGACTGCCTCAAGGCGATGATCGACGGCACGGGCCCGCGCGGCGGGATCGTGGAGCGGTTGCGGACGGTCAGCACCGATGACGATCTGGCCATCCTGGCCGAGGTCGAGCCGGTGCGCAAGCTGCTGGGCGATCTGCAGACCTACGTTCGTGGCGACGCGGCCGTGCCGGTGATCTTCGCCAGCGAGATCGCCGCACGGCTCAAAACGGCCAGTGTCAGAGTCCGCATCACGGGCGAGCCACGGCTGCATGCCGAATTCGGGGCTTCAGACGACAAATCGGCGGAACTACTCGAGGATTTCCTGCGCGGGGCGGGCTCCGTGCTCAAAGTCGCCACGGGCGCCACGCCAGCCTTGATGAAGGCCCGGTACGACTCCGAGCTGCTGGAACGCCGGCGATTGCGGCTGGTTCACGCGGCCTTCGCCGAAACGGCCGCCAGCATGAAGGTTACTCGTCGTGAAAAGCGCGTCCTCGTCGAAGCCCAAGCGCCAAAGACGTTCCCCAAGCTGGTCGCGTCGCTGATTACGGCAACGTGGGACTCAGAGTCCGCCAATCACCTGCGACAATTGGCGCTTTCGATGCATCTGTTTCACGATGTCTACGGCGCGTTGCCCGCGCGGGCCAGCTACAGCAAGGAGGGCAAGCCGCTGCTGAGCTGGCGCGTGCACGTCCTGCCCTTCTTGGAGAACCAGGCACTGTACCGCGAGTTCCATCTCGACGAGCCCTGGGACAGCCCGCACAACAAGAAGCTGATCGAGCGCATGCCCGCCGTATTCAGCTCACCCGGCCGGGCGCTGGCTGCCGGCAAGACGTGCTATCTCTTGCCGGTTGGTGGCGACGCGACCTATCGGCCGATCTTCGATGAGAAGCCCAAGCGGATGGAAAAAGGAACGCCGATCGGAAACAGCTTTGGCGCGGTGCGGGACGGCAACTCGAACACGCTCATGATCGTGGAAGCCGGGCCGGACAGCGCGGTCGTCTGGACCAAACCCGATGACTGGCCGTTCGATCCGAAAGCGCCGACGAAGGGGCTCTTCGGAATGCGCCCGAATAAGCTATTGATAGCCTTTGCCGACGCCAGCGTGCGGCCCCTGCGACAAACGGCGTCCGACGACGAGCTGCGCCACCTCATCGGCCGGGACGATGGGGTCCAGGTGACGATTCCCTACTTCATGCCCGACGATGACGAATGAGCGCGTGCTGAACAGCCCGGTTGCTTGGCCAGCCTGTCTTGAAAATCGCCTGAATGAGCTGCGAACCCGCCGGCTGGTTTGACCGTCCTAGGTGAGTATAATTGAGGCGTGTAACCCCTTCTTCCTTCCGAGGCCAAGACATTGGAGACGACCTCAGCCCGACCGCTCACGTCAATTCGCTCCCTTCCCAACGACCGCCGCAGCCTGCAATTGGCCCTGGCGGCGGCCCGCACTGCCGAGGAAGACAACGGCCGAGCGATCGTGATTCTGGACCTGAGGCAGCTCACTCCGATCTTCGACTACTTCGTGATTGCCACCGGCAGCAGCCGGCGGCAATTGCACGCCATGGCCGAGGACATCGACCACGTGCTGGAAGACGACCTGGGCGACCGCCGGCTCTCGCGCGAGGGCTATGAGGCAAGCCGGTGGATCCTGCTCGACTACGGCAACGTGATGATCCACCTCTTCGACGACGAGACCCGGGCCTACTACGACCTGGAAGGCCTGTGGGCCGACGCCCTCCGCGTGCCGCGGGCCGTGGCGATGCCGCCCGAGGAAATCGCGGAGGCGCCGCGTGACGAGACCGAGAACCGCGGCGGCGGCAGCCGCATCCTGCCGCGCTAGATGCGACGCGGCATTCCCCTCACCCCGGCCCTCTCCCCAGCGGAGAGAGGGCGTTGTGAAACCCAGCAGCCCGGCTGCTCCGCAGCAGCCGGGCTGCTTTGTTCCACGAACGGTTTCGCCGGCAGAAAGAGCGCCGGCGGTGTCGGATATTGTCCCGGGGTCGCGGCGTAACAACCCCTTCGCGGGCGTCAACCCGATGCTCCGCCGTCTGGTCTTACGAGCAACCTTTGCACCGCCGACCGCTGGAGTGTAGCTTACGCCACGCGCGTGCGACACGGCGGGCCGACCAAATTGGCGGCAGTCCTTCGGCCGGGGCGCGGAGGGTGCCGGTCGCGAAGAATCGGCGGCCGAAGCGTGGGTGTTCGGCTGCATGAAACCTCCTACAATGCACGAGGCAGGCCCCCCGTGGCATCAAGGGCCGTGGCGCTCGGCATCGTCATTCGGGCATTCGTCATTCGTCCTTGCCTTCCATGCTGTCGATCATTCAATATCCCCATCCCACGCTGCGGCACAAATCCAAGCCGCTCAAGCGGCTCGACGCCGAGGTGCGCCGGGTGGTGCAAGCGATGTTCGAGACCATGTACGCCGCCAAGGGCATCGGCCTGGCCGCCAACCAGGTCGATCTGCCCTACCGACTGTTCGTGGTCAACGAAAAGGGAGACCGGGAGCAGAAGGAGTACGAGCGGGTGTTCATCAACCCCGTGCTGAGCGGCAAGAAGGGCATGGGCGAGGACGAGGAAGGCTGCCTCAGCCTGCCCGGCCTGTACCGCCACGTGAAACGGCCGGAGCAGGTGGTCGTGGCGGCCTTCGACCTGGCGGGCAAGCCGTTCCGCCTGGACCTGGAGGGCCTGCTGGCCCGAGTGGTGCAGCACGAGAACGACCACCTGGACGGCGTGCTGTTCACCGACCGGCTGACGCTCACCCAAAAGGCCGACGTCCGCGACGCACTGGAGGAATTCGAGGTCGAGTTCAGCCAGAAGCGCTCGCAGGGGCAGTTTCCCGACGACGCGACCATCGCCGCCCGGCTGGCGGAGCTGGAAGCGCAACGGTGCTGAGGGACTGGCAAGACAACTCTCAGAACGGGTACTCGGTACGCTCGAGATTGATGGCGATCCCGAAGGGTACCCGCACAAGGGCCCACAGCGAAAATGCCATCATGGCGACGA
This sequence comes from Planctomycetia bacterium, assembly GCA_041497795.1. Taxonomy (GTDB): domain Bacteria; phylum Planctomycetota; class Planctomycetia; order Pirellulales; family S012-138; genus JBGQHD01. The sequence goes on along the minus strand of JBGQHD010000541.1, from coordinate 1,179 downwards.
GGCATAGCGTGATCATTTTGGACCACGCGCGCGCCAGCCAGCGGTTGCGCTCGACGCGATGCAGGAGGGCAAGAACACGACAGTCGCCGACGATCAGCGAGGCGACGAGTGGCACGCAAAAGTATGAATAACCCGTGACGGCATGGCTGATCCTGAACACCCACCGGCCGCTACCAGGAACAACCATATCCCATTGCTTGCACAGGTGCTCGAATTCCGGCGCCGCAATACAAAAGTAGGCCAGCAATCCTATCCAACCGATGCCGTGGCTATAGGCTTCAGCCCTCACGGCATGCTTGGTGGAGTCGGATTCTAGAACCGGCAATCCGAGGCGAATGACCACGAACGCGAAGAACAAGAGGAAGAGGACCGGCGGCACCAAGATGAGCGAAAAGTAGCCATAATTGGCGATAATCGGCCGGAGGATTGGCGCCGCCAGGGCCAGCAGGACGCAGATCGCCGTCAAGATCACCAGCAGTTGCCAGAGCGAGAACTGATGACGGCGGCTCGCGGGAACGCTCACGGCTGGTGCTCTGCCCTTATCAGGCGGGAATCTCAAGGTAATCGACCAAGCTCGATGGCTCCGGCACAGGCAACCCGTCCTCGATGAGGCCTTGGACGTGGAGTTCGATCGCTTCGCGCAGCAGTTTCTCGGTTGCCTCGACGGTAGGCCCGGTGGCGACGCAGCCTGGTAGGTCGGGGACGTACGCCGCGTAGTTGCGGTTGGCCTTCTCGACGACGATCGCGTAACGCTTCATGTCTGCCTCACTGCTTAAGTCCGGCCTGCTTGAGGATGCTGTTGAGCGTGCCCGGCGGCAGGTCGTCGCTCGATTTTCCGGAGACGGTGACGCGACCGGGCTTCGTCGGATGCTTGAACTGGCGATGCCCGCCGCGACTTGGCACTCGATACCAGCCATCGGCGTGAAGAAGCTTGATGATCTCACGGACCTTCATGGTACCAAGGATATCAGGCCGACAGAGCGCCGGCCAAGGAAGCTGCCCGGGGGGCGCCTGATAATGCCGTCGCCTGTCATCCCGTTGTGCGTGGGTCCATGACACGTTTTGGTTTTACGCGGCGGTGCTGTTACAGCGTTGGCGGCGTTGGAGGGTGGAGCGGCGGCGGTGGGAGCAGCCTGGCCGTTGGGCGAAGAATGCAGTGAATCGATCGTCTTCGCTGAG
>JBGQHD010000540.1:0-4430 GCA_041497795.1 Planctomycetia bacterium | reverse complement strand
TGGCCTTCGCCACGCGGCTGGGGCCGGAGATGGCCAGCACCGCGGGCTTCTACGAGCACACCACGAACACGGCGGTGTTCTTCGACCAGGGATCGCACAAGGAGTTCGACGCGCTGAAGAAAATCGACCAGATCCTCCAGATTGCGGCCAAGAAAGCCACCGGGCCGGATAAGGGAGACCTGGTGAATACCGCCAAGGCCATCCGGCTGCTGCTGTACCTCATGCGCGAAAGCCAGGACGTGGAGGTGGTCAGCCACGAAGCCACGCACCAGCTTGCGGCCAACACCGGCCTCCTGCCCCGCTATGTGGCGATCCCGTCCTGGGTGCACGAAGGGTTGGCCACGTATTTCGAGGCGCCCAGCGACGCCACCTGGGCCGGTTTCGGCGCGGTCAATCAGCAGCGGCTCGATTTCTACAAGCTCTTCCAAAACCGGCGGACCGGCGATGGAACGGACGTCTCGAGCATCGACTTCATCGTCGGCGACCAGGTGTTCGACTACGCCCGCAGCAACGGCGCCGTGCTGAATGGCTACGCCCAGGCCTGGGCCCTGACGCACTTCCTCATGGAGCGGCACTTCGACCGCTTCATGCTGTTCTACAAGAAGCTGGGCGACATGCCGCCGGACGTGCACCTGAGCCCCGAAGTGCTCAACGCCATCTTCAACGACGTGTTCAAGGAGAGGCGCCGCGAGCTGCAGGCCGAATGGAAGTCCTACATGAGCGGCCTGCAGACCGAAAAGGAGAAGGTGCTGGGCGACCGGTGGTAATGAGCAGTTGGCGACAGGTCGTTGCGCGTCCGCCGTCGGGCAGTCTTCCGGCCTGCCGGGCGAGCCGGGAGCGCGCCCCGCGCGCGGCCAAGCCACCCGAACGTCCAACGTCCAACGTCCAACGCTTAACGTCCAACGATTCGATGTTGGACGTTGGACGTTGGACGTTGGACGTTCAGGCCAGGCAAAGGCGCGGCGGGCCGCTCTCCAGATGTCTGCTTGTGGCGTTGCTGGTTGCGGCAGGCCACGCTTTGCCAGCCGCTGATCTTCCCGGCAAGCGGCCCGCCCCGGTCGGCAAGTTCGGCCGCGCGGTCGATATCGCCAACATGCCGCTGCGGACGCGGTCGCTGGAAACCTATGGCCGCTTCCCGCTGACGGTCGAGCTGTGGTGCAAGCTGCCCGGCGAGAAGATGCAGCGGTTCCATCTTTTGGCCGCCAACGCACCGGGCCGCCCCGCGGCGCACTGGGAAATCTACAGCACGCCATTGCAAGGGCATCTGACGGCAACCATTTCGGCGGTCGAGCCGCGGCAGATCGAGAGCTTCGTGCGGATCACCGACGACCAGTGGCATCACGTGGCCCTGACCTGCGACGGCCGCTCGGCCGCCCTCTATCTAGACGGCCGAGAGGTCGCACGGCAAGACGTAAAGCCGGCGACGCCCGCCAAAGAGCCGGCGAAGGAGCCGCGGACGGAGGATCTGGAGCTGTTCGTCGGCAGCGACGTGCCGCAGAACACGGCCCCGCCGTTGCCCGCGCTGGTGGACGAGCTGCGGATTTCGAGCACAGTACGGCCGGTCGAGGCGCGGCGGATCGACGCCGTGCCGGCCAAGCCGCTGGAGGCCGACGAGCACACCGCCGGCCTGTGGCACTTCGACGAGGAGACCGGCAACCGCCGCGGCGACGCCAGCCGGGCCGACAACGCCCTGGCCTATTCGCCGGGCATCTCGTCGGCCTGGACGCCGCGCTCCTCGCAGCGTCCCGACGCGGAAGCCTGGGAGAAGGCGACCGACGACGACTGGCTCGACGGCCGCGTCAACCAGATGGACAAGGGGCCGTTCTGGGGCTGCTCGATGAGCGTGCCCGCCGCGGCGGGCAACAAGCAAGGCCCTTACGCCGCGAAGGGCATGGTCCTGCGCCTCGGCGACGACGGCGACGCGGCCGTGCTCTTCGACCGCGGCCTGCTCCAGATGCCGGCCGCCTGGACCGGCGGCTATCTCCACATCCCCGACCGCCGCTTCGGCCTGATCGAGCACCCGCAACTTGTCGGCAATCTCGTGTTCTCCACGCCCACCGCTCCCGGCTGGGATCCGCCGGCGACCGTCAAGCCGCAGCGCGACGAGCGCTGGGCGCCGCTGCCCAAGGAGTGGGCCCGCTACCAGGGGGCCTACCTCCACGGCCGGCGCACGATCCTGGCCTACACCGTCGGCGGCATTCAGGTCTACGATCTGCCCTGGACGCGGAAGGCCGGCGGGCTGACGGCCGTCTCGCGCACGCTGCAAATCGCCGCCCGCACCGCGGCCTTGCGGCTGCACGTGCTCGAGGGCACGCCGCTGCGGCAGTCCACCGTCAATGGCTTGCCGGTCATCACTTGGCGGCCCGACAAAGCCAGGGGCGCCAAGGACAAGAAGGCGACAAGCAGCGGAGCGAAAGCGAGCGAAACGAAAGCCAACGAAGCGAAGGCCAACGAAGCGAAGGCTAACGAAGCGAAAGCCAACGACGTCCAGGCCGTGGCGCTGTGGCCGCCCGACGACAGCGTGAGACTCGAGCTGGAGCAGAACCAGCTTCGCCTCGTGGCGCGGCGGAGCCTCGAGCCGGCCGTCACGCAGCTCTTCTACTGGCGCGGCGCGGCGGCCGATCTGCCCAAGTTCGCCGCCCTGGTCTTGGACAGCCCTCGCCCCGAGCGCATCGAGACCCTGTCGCCGGAGCGGATCGGCGGCATTTTTCGCATCAAGCGCACCGGGCTCACCGCCGGCGGCCCGCCGCGCTGGACGAAGGAGATCGTCACCACCGTGGGGCACGCGGCTCGCGTGCCAGCCGACGGACACGCGAGCCGCGTGTCCCACGAGCCGACCGCTCACGAACCCTTCGCGCTCGATACGCTGACGCTGCCGTACGACAACCCCTACGGCTCGATCTTCTTCGTCACCGGGCTGGGCTTTCTGCGCGACGGCCGCATCGCCATCTCGACCATCTATGGCGACGTGTGGTTCGTGGGTGGCGAGGGCGGCGGCCCCATCGGCGGCCCCCCCCTCGGCGGCGCTGACGACAAGCCCGGCCGCCTGACGTGGAAGCGATTCGCCAGCGGCATGTACCAGCCGCTGGGGATGGTGGTGCGGACCGGCGACCTGAAGACTGGCGTGCCCGACGCCATCTACGTGCTGGAGCGAGGGCAGATCACCCGCCTGCGCGACCTCAACGGCGACGACGAGGCCGACGTCTACGAGAACTTCTACAACGGCTGGCAGACCACCGGCTCGGGCCACGCCTACGACACGGCCCTGAAGCTCGGCGCCGACGGCGCGTTCTACTTCTTCAAGGGGCAAACCCCCGAGGCCGACTGCCGCGAGAGCGGCTGCCTGGTGCGCGTGTCGCCCACCGCCGCAGCGCACGAGGTCTTCGCCACGGGCTTTCGCCACCCCATCGGGCTGGGCATCGATCCGATCCTCGGCACGATCACCGGCGGCGACCAGCAGGGGAACTGGGTCCCCGCCACGCGCATCGACCAGTATCACCGCGGCGGCTTTTACGGCGACATGCGGACCCACCATCGCGACAAGCCGCCCACCGACTTCGACAAGCCGATCTGCTGGCTGCCGCAGTACGTCGATAGCTCGGCCGGCGGGCAGGTCTGGGTGCCGCGCGAAACCTGGGGACCGCTCGGCGGCGGCCTGTTGCACCTCTCCTGGGGCCGCTGCACGGTCCATTGGCTGATGCGCCAGACGATCGAGGGTCAGGGCGGGAGCGTCGTTCAAGGTGGCATCGTTCAAGGTGGTGTCGTGCGGCTGCCCATTCCCAAGCTGCTCTCCGGGCCGATCACCGGCGCGTTCAATCCGCGCGACGGGCAGCTCTACGTCGTCGGCCTGCACGGCTGGCAGACGGCGGGCGAGAAAGACGGCTGCCTGCAGCGCGTCCGCTACACGGGCGCGAAGGTGCACCTGCCGCTGGAGCTGCTGGCCCGTGAGGACGGGCTGGAGGCGCGGTTCAACGAGCCGCTCGACAAGGCCGCGGCGGCCGACGTCAAGAATTACTCGATCGAAGAGTGGAACTACCGCTACAGCGAGCAATACGGCTCCGACCATTGGTCGGTCGTCGACCCCGACCGCATGGGGCACGACGCGGTGAAGATCGCCGAGGTCGTGGTCTCGGCCAGCGGCCGCTCGGTGCTGCTGCGCGTCCCCGACCTCAAGCCCGCCATGCAAGTGAAGCTCACCTACCGCCTCAAGGCCGCCGACGGCACGCCGGTGGAAGACACGATTCATCACACGATCCACAAGCTCGCGCCAAAGTAGCCATCTCGCTCCGCGAGATGAAGTAGGTCCCGCGAGCCGAGGGGGTCCGGCGGCGGCGCCTCACGCGGCGCATCCGGTGCCGCTCGGCTCGCGGCTCCTACTCGCGGCGCGCGATGTGGACTGTCGATCCTCCGCAGCCGCGTGACGTTTTCGT
>JBGQHD010000539.1:0-4432 GCA_041497795.1 Planctomycetia bacterium | reverse complement strand
TACGCCCTGACCGATCAGGGGCGCGAGCGGGCCCAGGTGTATTCGCAGAGCTGCGCCTACGTCGGCCCGGCGCCGGTGCCGCTGGAAGACTATGTGAACTCGGTCGATGCCCAGAGCATCCGGGCCGAATCGCCTAAGCGGCAGCAACTGGCCAAGGCCTTTGAAGGCATCACGATCGATCCTCATCTCTTCGAGAGCCTGGGCCCGGCGGTGAACTCCGGCGCGGGCATGTTCCTCTACGGCGCGCCGGGCAACGGCAAGTCCACGCTGGCCACGCGGATCACCGGCTGCTTCGGCCAGCGGATTTGGATTCCCCGCACGCTCGTCGAGGACGGCCAGCTCATCAAGGTCTACGACGCGGCCTATCACGAGGCCCAGGAGGAAGATGAAGACCGGCGGATGCAAGCCACCGGCCACGACCGGCGGTGGGTCAAGATTCGCCGCCCGACCGTAGTCGTGGGCGGCGAAATGACGATGGACTGTTTGGAAATCCGCCACGATCCGCGGAGCAACGTCAGCGAGGCCCCGCTGCAGCTCAAGAGCAACTGCGGCTGCCTGCTGATCGACGACTTCGGCCGCCAGCGGATCGAACCGGCCGAATTGCTCAACCGCTGGATCGTGCCGCTCGAGGCCCGGCACGACTTCCTCACGCTGGCCACGGGCAAGAAGATCCAGGTGCCCTTCGAGCAGCTCATCATCTTCTCGACCAACCTGGAGCCGAAGGACCTGGTGGACGAGGCATTCCTGCGGCGGATCCCCTACAAGATCGAGATCGCCGATCCCGACGAGCGCGAGTTCCATGCCCTTTTCGAGATCTATTCACGGCAGTTCGAGTGCGAGTATTGGCCGGAGGTCGTGGACGGTTTGCTGGCCAAGCACTATCGCGCCGAAGGCCGGGCCATGCGGCGCTGCCACCCGCGGGACTTGCTGAGCCAGATTCGCAACTACTGCCGCTACAACGACCTGCCGATGGAAATGCGGCCCGAGCACTTCGATCGCGTCGTCCGCAGTTACTTCACGGTATTGACCGGCGAAGGCGCCTAACGGCGCCCCGGGACGGCGACTGGAGCATCCCCCCCATGAGATTGACGACGGTGATCACCCCCGAGCGGCTTCCCGCGTCCGAGACCGCCTGGTGCCTGGTGGCCGGCGCAGGGCAGGCCGGCGCGCCTCGGAGGATCCGCATCCACACCACGCCGTTCAGCATCGGCCGGCGGCCGGAGATGAACCTGACGCTGTCGTGCGCGAGCGTCTCGGGCCGCCACGCGGAATTGGTGTCCGACGGCGAGGCGCTGTGGGTCCGCGACCTGAAGAGCACCAACGGCACCTACGTCAACGGCAGCCCGATTCAGTCGGCGACGCAAATCCGGGAAGGCGACTACGTCCAATTCGCCAAGGTCGTGTTCCGCGTCGGCCAAGAGACGGCCCTCTCCAACAGCCACACGCAACTCGGCGCCAGTGCCGACGAAGCGCTGGCCCTGATCCAGTTCGACAAGCTGATGAGCCAGCGCAACGTCGTCCCCTTCTTTCAGCCGATCGTGAACGTGACCGATGGCACGCGGATTGGCTTCGAGGTCCTGGCCCGCAGCCGGCTGTTCGGCCTGCAAACGCCGGCCGCCATGTTCTCGGCCGCGCAGGTGCTCGATTTGGAGGGCGAGCTCAGCCGCATGTGCCGCACCGAAGGGCTGGTGGCCGCCGGCAAGATTCAAAACCCCCAGATCCTGTTCCTCAACACGCACCCCTGCGAGCTGGCCGACATGGCCAAGCTGGCCTGTTCGCTCGGCGAGCTGCGGTCGATGTACCCGGGCCAGCCGATCGCGCTAGAGATTCACGAAGCCGCCATCACCGACGACAAGGCGATGCGCGAGCTGAGTGCGCTGCTCACCGATCTGGATATGCTGCTGGCCTATGACGATTTCGGCGCCGGCCAGGCGCGGTTCGTCGAGCTGGTGGAAGTGCCGCCGGACTATCTGAAGTTCGACATGAAGCTCATCCAAGGCGTCCACACCGCCTCGGCGGCCCGGCAGCAGATGCTCGCCGCCCTGGTCCACATGGCCCGCGACCTGGGCATTCGCGCTCTGGCCGAAGGCGTCGAATGTCAAGAGGAAAGCCAAACCTGTCACCAAATGGGCTTTGAGCTGGGACAGGGCTTTCACTACGGCCGCCCCGCGCCGGCCGCGAACTATACCCGCGGCGCGCCGGACCCACAACCAGAGCCTAGCGCCGCAGAATCCGTGGCCACAGGCTGTCGCTGACGTACAGCCCCTCGCGCGTCAGACGCAGACGGCCTTCCTCCTCGATAAACAGCCCACGGTCGAGGAACTGGCGAATCTCGCGCGGGGCCAGCTCGCCCGCCTCGAAACCCGTCCGGGCGGCAAACTCCCGCCGGTCCACCCCTTCGAGCCGCCGCAGGCCAAGCACCAGGGCCTCGCGCGCCCGGTCCTCGGGCGGCAGCTCCTCCCACTCGGCGACGGGCGATCGTCCCGCCAGCACGCGCCGCAGATAGGTGGTCGTGCTGCGGTGATTGATCTCGCGGCGGCCGTTGACGTAACGCGCCGCTCCAGGGCCGGCGGCGAAATAGGCCTGGCCGGCCCAATAGACCTCGTTGTGGCGGCAGCGGTGGCCGGGCCGGGCGAAGTTCGACACCTCGTAATGCTCGAAGCCCTCGGCGGTCAAACGGTCGATGGCCCGAGCATACATGGCCCGCTGCAGCTCTTCTTCGGCTTCGGCCAGGTCGTGCTTTTGCAGGCGGCCCCAAAACGCCGTGCCGCGCTCGAAGGTCAGCCCGTAAGTCGAAAGATGATCCGGCCGCAGGGCCAGCGCCGCTTCCAGGTCGGCCGTCCACGTCTCCAGCGTCTCGCCCGGACAGGCGAAGATGAGGTCGAGCGCGATCGACCGAAAGCGATCGCGGGCCAGGGTGACGGCGCGATGGATGTCTTCCGCCAGATGGTCTCGCTCCAGCAGCCGCAGCTTGGCCCGGTCGAACGACTGCGCGCCCAGGCTGAGCCGGTTGACGCCCAGCTCGCTCAGCACGGCCAAGCGGGCTTCGTTCACGTCGATGGGATTGGCCTCGACGCTGAACTCGTAACCTGCGGCGAGCGGAAACCACTGCCGCACGACGGTCAGCAGCCGCCGCAATTGAGCGGGCGACAAATGCGTCGGCGTGCCGCCGCCGAGGAACAGCGTATCGACCTCTTGCGGGGTCCCCAGCCCGCTCAATTCCCGCTCGATGGCCGTCAGGTAATCGCCGATCAAGTCGTCGCGGCCCGCCACGAGCGTGAAATTGCAGTACCCGCAACGGTGCGCGCAAAACGGCACATGGATGTACGCGGCACGCGGAGGCAAATGGTGGCAAGCCGGGTCGGGCACGTCAGGTGAACGCGGAAGCAATGCAGGCGCTATCGACTGGGGCGATGTGATCCTTAATCCATTGTACCCCTTGGCCGGCAGAAGGCTTGAGCAGGGCAAGCCGGTGAAGTCTCGCCAGACGAAAAACTCCTAGCCGCCATCATCCCTCTGCGTTTGAACTCCACTCGTGAGCAGATCTTCTCGGCGCCGCTGGCGAGGCGTCGCGCCGATGAACGTTCTAAGGCAATCCGATTCAACGAAAAGTCAGCCAGATGCCCTGGGATGCTAGCGAGTCCGGCCTGCACCAGCTCTTTCCGGGCGAGCTCGTTCTCGCCCAGAGCGTCGCGCCCGACGACGCTCACGGGGGCGAAGAGGACGTCCGCTCGGAACTCGACGCCCGACAGGACGAGGTCCTGCATTTTCTGGACGAACTCAACGACCGGATCGAAGCCGTGATGCGTGAGTTCGCGCCGCCGCCCACGACGCTCGCCTTGCCTGCGAGCCGCTCGGCAGCGTGAAGCGAAACGTCGTCCCCTGTTCGCCCGCCGGATTCCGCGATCAGCCGGCCGTGATGCGCCTCGACGATGGAGCGGCTGATCGTCACGTCGAATCACCTACTTCGCCCCCACCTTGACGTCGCGCCACAGCCACCGCAGCGTGTCGGGGAAGATCGCCCCGCCGTGTTTCATGTTGTGGCCGCCGTCGCCGAACTCGAACTTGTAGTCGTACTTGGCGAACTTCAGGGCCGCGGCCATCTCCTGGTTCGCCAGCGGCCAGTTGCCGTGCAGGTTGTCCAGGTCGCCCGAGCCGTCTTGCAGGAAGACGCGGATCGGCTTGGGCTCGGTCTTGCGGATCAGGGCGTGGCAGACGTGCCCGCCGCGGATGTTCGTGAAGCTGCCGACGTGGCTCACCACCTTGCGGAACTGATCGGGCCGCTCCCAGGCCACGGTCCAGGCGCAGATGCCGCCGGAGCTGATGCCGCAGATGGCGCGATGATCGGGGTTATCGCTGAGCTTGTACTTCTTGCCGACCTCCGGCAGGATTTCCTCGAGCAGGAAGCGGGCATACTGGTCGCCGAGCGCGT
>JBGQHD010000538.1:0-4432 GCA_041497795.1 Planctomycetia bacterium | reverse complement strand
GGTGGGAAAGGTCGAATTGAAGTTCTCCGGCGCCAGCACGAGCCTATCCATCCACAGGGCCTGATAGCCCGCGTACAACGCGACGTAGCAGTTCAACTGCCAGGTGAACACCGTCGAAACCTCGGCAAAGTACGCGCCCTGATTGCTTGCGGCGTGTTCCGAGTAGGCGGTGTCGCCGGCTGGGTTGCCGAGGGTCGCAATGTCGGTTGTCTGGCTGGCGAAGTTGTAGCCGGCGCCCGCTTTGCCGTCGAAGCGGACGCTGACCTGGCGGGCCACCGGCACCCAAGCCATCCCGCCCAACTGCACGGCCGCGATATTGTTCTCGGCGTTGATATGGGTCGAGCCGGAGATGGCGTTCCCCAAGAACGTGCCGAAGGCGTTGTAGTCGAAGTCTTCATCGACGCGGAGGTAGCGCACCCCGACCACGCACGAGGATTGGAACAGGCTGTGCTTGATCCCCGGCATCCAGTAGTTGAATTCGCACGTCAAGAGCCGCGACCGGTACGCATAGTCGTGCTCGCTGGCGCCGTCGTAGGGCACCACGGTGCCCGCGGTGAAGGTCTGATAGGGGGAGGTCAATGTCGCCGGATCCACGACCGCTTCGGTGGCACTCCAATCCACGAAGCCCAGGAAGACGATTTCCAGGCTCTGATCGCAGGGCAGCTTGGCCTCGAGGGAGAGCCGGACGTTGAGTTCCCGGTCAAAGTCCAGATTGCGGATACCCGCCGTGTCGTTCAGCGAGCCCGTGGAGAGGACTTGGGGTTGGTCGGGCAGTTTGAACGTGAGCAGCACGGTTTCCACGCGGGCGCGCCAGTGCGCCGTGCCGTCCGGCTCGCCGCAACAGCACTCCTCCTCGCAGCCGCCGTAGCGGCCGAAGGTCGGACAACCCCCGCAGCAACCTTCGTCGCAGCAGGACGGATCGCCGCATCCTCCGCAGGGCAGGCAGCCGTTGCCGTCCAGCGGCGGCGGATAGGGCATCACCGGCGGCATGCCGGGATAGCCGCCCATCATCGGACCGCCGGGCATCGGACCGCCCATCATCGGACCGCCGGGCATGGCCCCGAACCCGCCGGGGGGCATCATCATCTGGCCGCCGGGGGCGCCCATCGGCCCCTGCGGCATGAAACCGCCCTGCGGCGGCATCGGCCCGGCGGCGGGCGGCATGGGAATGCCGGGGGGCACCCCTTCGATCTGGGCCAGGGCCGGGCCGCCGACGGCAACCAGGCAAGTCACGGCCAAGGCCAAGCCAATCGTCCTGAGTCTCACTGGGCTTTCCTCCTGCCGAGGAGCGAACCACGAGGGGTGGCAAACCGCCCTCGCTCCGGCGATGATTCAAACGTTCGCGTTCCCCCCGATGACTATCGCGTGCCTCACACGGTCGTTGAAATCGCTCTCACCACGGCAAGCAATAGAATCGGATTGTTCGGTTTATCCACTACCTAACATCGCCCGCGACAAAGCGTCAGAATCAAAAAATCCCCACCGCGGCGCAGAGTTTCGTGGCTTGCCCGGTTGATGCGCGCGATGGCGGCACGCTGGCGCGCTCCCTGTAGCCGAAGTCGCCAGACTTCGGGCGATGGCGAGTTGAGCAACCCGGCGCGCGGCATGGCTTGACCCCTCCGCCCGCGCCAGGTATCTGACACCCCTCGCTCGCGGCGCCTCCCTGGCGCGGCAGGCGGACCCTCATCTCGGAGAGAGCACGATGCCACGACTGACGCTGCTGGCCCTGTGGGCCTGGCTGGGACTGCTGGGCTTGGCCGCCGCACAAAACCCTCTGGATGGCCGCCCTCTGGATCGTCCCGATCTGGCGCTCCCGCCGCCGCCGCTGCCGCCGCCGCCGCATCCACTGCCGCGCGATCCCGAGCTGCCACCGCCGCCGATGGCGCTGCCGCCGGCCGACGGCGCCTGGCAGTACGTTCCCCCGGCCCCCACGGCGCCGGCGCCCGCGGAGCCTGCCCCAGACGGCGCGAGCGACGAGCGAGCCCGGCACTTGCTGCAAGCGGCCGAACATCTCGAATCGGCCGGACTGGCCGAGCAAGCCGCCCGCCTCCGCCAGCAGGCTCGCGAGCAATCGCTGGCGTCGCTGCTGGCCAGGAAGCTGGCGGATTTCAAGAAATTGCAGGCGGAGATCGAGCAGCTCAGGCAGGCTGCCGGCGGGGATCGACAGGTTGTGCTCCAGGTCAAGATTGTGGAGGTCTCTCGCGCGAAAGTCATCGAGTGGAGCAGGTACATCAATCCGCAAGGCGCGGTCGGCTCCTTGGTGCGTTTCGACCCCGCGGCCGGGAAGAAAGCCCTGCCCATCGTGATCGAAGACGGTGAGGATCTCCTGGGCTGGCAGAGCGATTGGGCTGCGCTCGAGCAGGCTCGCGCCGTCAGCGTGCTCTCCCGGCCGAGCATCACGACCCTTAGCGGTCAGCCCGCGAGCGTGACCATCGGCAGACTGCTGCCCTTGACCGTCCCGGCCGGGAACGGCCAGACGGCGGTCGAACTGAAGCAGCTCGGCCTTCCCCTGGAGATCACGCCGCACGTGCTCAGCGCAAAGCGTCTGCGGCTGGAGCTGCGCTGCCGCACGGACGAACTGGACAGCACTCGCGACCGCACCGTCGGCGGGCAAACGCTGCCGGGCGTGCGCGTCCGGGAAATCGACGCCGCCGTGGAAATGTCGCTCGGACAGACGGCCGTCCTGGCCTGCCTCGAGGAGTCCGAAAAAGCCGCAACCGGTGTGCGTCAAACGAGCACGACGGGCAAGGACAAGAAGTCGGACGACAAGGTGACCCTCGTCTGCGTGACGCCGACCCTGATCGGCGAACGGATCGACAACGTCCCGCTGCCCAGCCCCGTGGCCGAGAAACCGGAAACCTCCTGGTGGGACCGCTTGTGGCGTAAGTAGGTTCCTGCTGGCCGAACCTCGACGGTCCGGCCTCGAGGCGCCGCGCCGGCGGCCATATCCTCCCGCGATCACCGGCTCGGAGTCTAGCACTCTCGTTGGCTCAGCGGGTCGAGCTGCACGGCGAGGTCACCGACATCGGGCTCGACTTCTACCATCTCCGCGATTACGCGCAGAAGACGCGCCGGGTGGTGTTCGGCGCACCGGCCGATGCCCACGACGAAACCCCTGGCATGCCACGCTCCACAAGCCCGCCCACCGCGAGGCAGCCCACAGCCTCCTCAACTACGTCGCCGAGCGCCAGCCGTTAATCCACTACCCAGAGTTTCGGGCCAACGGCTGGCAGATCGGCAGCGGCCCCACCGAGGCCGAGTGCAAAACGACCACTCACCGCCTCAAAGGCCGCGGCCGCCGCTGGGACAGCGACAACGCCACAGCCCTCATGGCCCTCGCCTGCCTCGAGGACAGCCACCTGTGGCCAAGTTATTGGCCAACCCTCGACCCTGAAAGAAATTAACGCCGCCAGAATCCGCGGACACACACCAGTAGAAGTAGGCATTTGACCAGCCCGCGGGTGGGGGGATAGAATCTAGATTATGCGCAAACGATCCCGTGTTGCGGCGGGGGGCCGATCTGACGGCCCGCCCGACGGATAGCGGTGTTTTCGGCTGAGGAACCGCATTCATGAACGGTGCGCAGCCTTTCCCCCAGTACGCTTCGTCCATGTATCCCGAATGGTACGTCCACTTGGGCCGTGATGGCTGGATCGTCGGCTATTGGCTGAACGATCCCAATCCCGCCAACCAGCCGCCGCGCCCCCTCGAGTTCATGGGCCGCGAGTGGATGGACAAGGTAGCCAACGACATCGGCGCGAAGGGGGGCTCCGTCAAGTACAGCGTCGAGCCGGGCGAGGGAGATCCCCCGCCGATCGTGCTGACCATGATTCACTTCCTGTCCGACACGCTGAACGAGCGCCTGGCTTACCACGAGCCGGGAGAAGACGACGGGAGCATTGATAAACATGCCGGCAAGGACAAGCATGCCGCCGGGGCCAAGCAGGCCGCAGCCGGCGAGGACAGCGATGCGGACATGACGGTCCTCATGCGGAAGGCCCGCGACGGCAACCTAGCCTGGGTCGCCGACCTGATCGAACGCGGGGCCGATCTGGAATCCGCCGACGACCGCGGCTGCACGGCCCTGATGCACGCCGCCTACGCCGGACATCTGGAGGTGGTGCAAGCGCTGCTCGAGGCCGGGGCCGACCCCAACCGCGGCAGCAAGAAGGGGAACACCGCCCTGATGATGGCCGTGCAGTGCCCTGTGCAGCGGCAGGAGCATCGGGCCGAGGTCGCCCGCGTCTTGTTGGCCCGCAAGGCCGACCCCAACGTGGTCAACAAGGAAAAGCAGACGGCGCTCGACCTGTGCGACCGCCGCGATCAGCGGGTGATCTTCATCTTGCGCGAGTTCGGCGCGAACCACGCCCACGAGCTGGAGCCGTGGTGGGACAGACCCTGGGTCAAATACCCGGTGGTTGGGCTCTTCGGC
>JBGQHD010000537.1:0-4432 GCA_041497795.1 Planctomycetia bacterium | reverse complement strand
GTGACCAGGAAATGACGGCGCTCCGCGGAGAACCACGCCGGACTTTACCGTTTCTCGGCCTTGGGTAGATCGTCCGGATCAGGCTTGTCGCCGCTCTTCTTAGGGGGCGAGGGCTTGTCGCCTTCCTTGCCAGGCGGCGGCTGGTCTGCCTTCTTCGGCGGGGTGGGCTCATTGCCTTTCTTCGGCGGAGGCGGCTCATCGCTTTTCTTCGGCGGCTCGTTGCCTTTCTTCGGCGGCTCGTTGCTCTTTTTGGGAGGCGGCGGTTTGTCGGTCTCTTTGGGGGGCGCCGGCTCCTTGGAAGGCCCGGGACCACCATCGCTCGCACCACTCTTGGATGCACCATTGTGCAGGAACTTCTCCTTCCGCTGCGTAATCGCGTTGCCTTCCTTGTCCAGCGCCGCGAATTCGACCGTGTACTCGCCTGCGGGCAGACCAGACAGGTCCCACCGCTGCTGCCAGAGGCCGAAGCCCGATCCTTCGACTATCTCGACGGTCCGCCTGCCGCTCGAAAAAGTCTTCTGCACTTTTCCCGTGTCGTCCACGATCCGGCCTTCCAGCTTCGCCACGCTCTTCTCAATGGTGGGCGAGATGCACACCGTGCCGTACAGCCAATCGTAGTTGGCCGACTTGGCCAGGCTGAAAGGCAGCAGCGCCCGGCCCAGCGACGCGAGGTCCTTGGGGTTGATCTTATCCACGAGCTTCACCCGTCCGAGAGTCGCGGGCGAACGTGCCGCCGCCGGGGACGAGTAGACGAAGGTAAGGTCCACGCGTTTGTCTTTGTCGCTGCTGTACAGCGCGCAGTCGATGCCGATGACCTCGCCGACGTCGGGGGTAAAGGCCGGGAAGTTCGCCCACGGCAGCTTGAATTCCGCGGTGTATCCCCAGGGGGTCGTTTGGCCGGCGACTTCGGCCCCTTGCAGCTTGAGGCTCTTGAAGGCCGGGATGTCTCGCACCTGCGTGCGCGGCTTCAGATCGCTGCCGGTGAACGGCGTCCAGAACATGTCCAGCGTGCCCGGACGGTATTCGGCCGCGCCGAGATTATCGCCGCGCCGGGTATCGACGAAGAACTCGACGGCGTCGCCGTCGAGGAGTTTGTCGTTCGCACCGGTGTGAACCGGGTTCTGGTCCAGGCACCGCAGGCCGATGTACAGACTGTCGTCGTCCCACAGGAACAAGACGTGGCCGCCGCGGTTGACAAAGAAGGGGTGCCCCACGTGAACCGGCGCGACGAATGCGGCGTCCCACTCGTCCAGCTTGCCGTCCAGCTTGAGTCCCTCGGGGGCCTTGGGGATCAAGCCGACGATCGGCTTGTCGCCGGCGGGCTTGGACTTTTCTTGGGCCAAGCCGGCGCTGACGTGACACACGGCCCAAAGGACTAACAGAAACGCTGCCTTCGGAAAGCGATTCCTCATGACATACCCCTTGCGGATCAGCGAGATTCGATGCACCTGCACGCGCCGGCGGGACGCCTGCGGGTTGCGGGGTCGATCGTCGTGGGTGATTCTAACCGCTTCGGTGGCGCGGCGATAGAATTCCGCCGGACGTTGTTTACCTGAGAAACCCCTGTTGGCGCAGCCAGTCGGTGCAGCGCTCGGTCCACGCTTCGCAAGGGAGCCCGACTTTGCGCACGCCGAAGCCGTGGCCCCCCTTGGCGTAAACGTGCAGTTCCGCCGCCACGCCGGCGCGCTTCATCGCCAGGTACATGGTCACGCTATGCTCCACGTTGCTGATCGGATCGTCCGTGGCATGCACCAGGAACAGCGGAGGCGTGCCGGCCGCCACGCGGATGGTCGGCGAAAGCTCCGGCGCGTCCTTCTTGTTTTTGTCGTCGAGCTTCGGGCTGAAGTAGCCCGAATAGAGCATCACGGCGAAATCGGGCCGGCAGCTCAGCTTGTCCACGTCGTCGATCGGCTCATAGGCCCGCTTCTCGAAGTTCGTGGCGGTCGCCCCGACCAGGTGACCGCCGGCCGAGAAGCCCACCATGCCGATCTTCGCGGGATCGATCCCCCATTCCTTGGCCTTGCTGCGCACCAGGCTGACCGCCCGCTGGGCGTCCTTGAGCGGGCCTAGCGGCGGCACTCCCTTCACATCCCCGGCCCGGCGCGGGCAACGGTACTTGAGGATGATGCCCGTCATGCCGATGGAGTTCAGCCAGGCGGCCACTTCCTCGCCCTCGACGTCCCAGCCCAGGTTGTGGTAGCCGCCGCCGGGGCAGATCAGCATGGCCGCTCCCGTGTCCTTGTCCTTCGCCGGCCGATAGACCGTGATCGTCGGCTTGGTGACGTTGGTGAGCCATTTGGTCGGCTTGCCCCCGACCTGGTACGGCTTGCCCCCGACCTGCAACTCGAAGAACTTCTCCTCACCGGTGATGCCGGCGTCGCCCGGCGCCTTGCCCGGCCAGAGGTCGATGACTAGCGGACGATCTTGTTCCGCGGCGCCCGAAGCGGATCCCAGAGGGAAAACCACAAGCACCGTCACGATAGCGATCAATGAGGTCGGATGACGCACGGAGTCTCCCCTGGGTAGAGCCTTGCGATCTGCAACTGCCTGCGGCTGAACGGCCTTGGGCCTGATTATCAGGCCGGGAGAAACGCAAGGCAACGCGCAGTGTCCCGTCGCACGCGCACAAGGAAAGGCCGATGGCGAACTCACACGATTCCATCGCCGTCCTGCGTTCGCGCGTCTATCATACATCCACCGTTTCGGTCCCTGTGCGCTTCGGACGTATCCTCGGGCCGGCCGGTCACCTGTCATTCTGAGCGCAGCGAAGAGCCGGCGGGAATGGAAGGCGAGGTGAAGCTCGTCCAACCCCTCACCATGGAGAACATCGCCGACGCCGTGCTGGCCGCCGGCCTCGCATCGCCGGCGGAGGTGCAGCAGTTCATCACCGAGATGTACGAGCTGGCCTGCGATCCACGCACGGTGATCGGCCTTTCCCCGCGTGGTCCAGGCCTGGGGCCGCCGAGCGGCGGAGCGGCACTAGTGAGGGTAGAGGGAGCTGTGGGGCCGGCTGGGGACATCGTATTCTCCGCCGGCGGCTGGCTTGGTATCCTTCTCGCCGAGAATTGGGGGCCTCCGCTATCAGGACGAGAGCATGGCCTTGGGATGGCTGGATTACTTCGAGCTGGCTGCCGGCTTCATCGGGGCCCTGACGCTGCTGCGTTGCTGGCGCTGGCTGAAGAGCAAGCTCTGCGCGGTTCGGGAAGTCAGGGTACACTTCTCGCCGCGCGGCGGCTGCCAGGATGCGATCGTCCGCGAACTCGAAAAGGCCAGGAAGGAGGTCCTCGTCCAGGCCTATTCCTTCACGGCCGACCCGCTGACTTATGCCCTGGTCGGAGCCTGGAATCGTGGCGTCAACGTCCAGCTTCTGCTCGACAAGAGCAACGAGCTCGAACGCTATTCCGACCTGAACATCTTCCTGGAGCACGGCCTGCACCCGCACATCGACCACGCCCACGCCATCGCCCACAACAAGATCATGATCATCGACCAAAGAGTGGTCGTGACCGGCAGCTACAACTTCACCAACCAGGCCGAGGGCGAGAACGCCGAGAACCTGCTCATCTTTAGGGGACACCCGGAGCTGGTGAAGGAATTCCGGCAGAATTTCCTGACGCACAAGTCGCACTGCAAGCCCGCGCAGATCAAGACGCGCGCGACGGGCGATGGCAAGGGACGCCGGCGGGCGGCCTGAGAGTTGTCGTTGTTCTCCAACCAGGTCTCCTGCGTGACCACCTGAACGAGGGCATCCAGCGCGATCGGGTCGCCAGGGTTCTTCTCGGCCAGCTCCAGGAATCGCGGCGAGAGTTTGTCCATCCGCTCAGCGATCTTCTCTCGTTCCTCGTCGGTCGTGGCCTTATAGAGACCGTGCGCCACGGCGTTGAATTCCTTGAGAAGTGCCCGGTACTGCTGCGCAGGCGTCGGCGGTGTGGGCGGCTTGGCCGGGCCGTCGTCCGCGGTTGCCGCAGCCGACGCACTGAACACAAGTACTAGGAATCCCCCAGCATGCGGTTCATCGAAGCACCCTCTCGGTTAGAAAGCTCCGCGACACCACGAAGTCTAACGTGCGGACGTTACACACAGTGACACAAAAAAGGGCGACTGACTTTTCTGGAGGTGAGAGATTGGAAAAACCGCGGGTTAGTGCCCAAAGGCCAGTAATCGGCGGCGGTGCCCAGATCGGCTGGGGGACGCGATGGGTGTGGTGGTCCGGGCCGCCACGCCATTCGCATCCATGCTCAGGGACGTGCCACCCGCTCGGGCCGCTCTCCCCCCGATTGGCGCGATTGCAGCGAATCGGCGGGCTGCGGCCGTGGCACTTCAGCCCGCGGCGGCTGGCGGTCGAAGGATCACGATTGGGGCGTGGCCCTGTCGCCATGACTGGGCGATTCCTTCGACGAGGCGGGCCGGCCGTGTCTGCTCATCCGCGGCG
>JBGQHD010000536.1:0-4436 GCA_041497795.1 Planctomycetia bacterium | reverse complement strand
CGAGCCCGCAGACCACCGAGGCCGCCAGGCCCAACAACCACAGCTTGGTTTTCATGGGTCGTCCTCCGAAACGAGGTGTCAGAACCGTGTGCAGGAACAGGGAATCTCCGTCGCTCTCTTCGCTGAGCTTGCATGGTAAGGGTTGGCGATCTATAAGTGAAATACTTATTTCCAATTCGATTGATAGGCTGCGCCTATGGAATTGCACCAACTGCGGTACTTCGCGGCCGTGGCGGAGCTGGAGAGCTTCACCCGTGCCGCCGAGCGCTGCCTGGTCTCGCAGCCCTCGCTCAGCCAGCAGATCATCAAGCTGGAAAAGGAGCTGGGGCAGCCGCTGTTCGAGCGGCTGGGCCGGAAGATCCTGCTCACCGACGCCGGGCGGGCGCTGTACCAGCAAGCCCGGCAGATTCTCGACGCCGTCGAGGAAGCCCGGCACGTCTGCGACGGAGTGGCCGGGCACGGCAAGGTGGCGGTGGGGGCCATTCCCACGGTGGCCCCCTACCTGCTGCCGCCGCTCTTGCGGCAGTTCGCCCGCGACTTTCCCGCGGCCGAGGTCATCGTGCGCGAGGACGTCACCGAGCGCACCGTCGAGGGCTGCCTGGCCGGCGAGCTGGACGTGGCGCTGCTGGCCCTGCCGATCGACGATCAGATGCTCCGCGTCGAGCCGCTCTTCGAGGAGGAGCTGTTCCTGGCGTTGCCCGCCGGGCACCCCTTCGCCAGGAAGAAGCGCGTCACCGCGGACGACCTGCGCGGCGAGCCGTTCATTCTGCTCAACGAGGCCCACTGCCTGGGTGGGCAGATGGTCAGCTTCTGCCGCAACAATGGCTTTCAGCCGGTGATGCGCTGCCGCAGCGCGCAATTGCTCACGGTGCAGGAGCTGGTCGGGCTAGGCCAGGGGATTTCGCTCATTCCCGCCATGGCCCGGCAACTCGATCGCTCGCGCGACCGCGTCTACCGTTCGCTCGCCCCGCCGCGGCCGACGCGCACCTTGGCCGTGGTCTGGCACCGCCACCGCGTGCAGTCCCCCTTGGTGCAGCGGTTCATCGAGATCGCCCGCCGGCACCGGCAGAAGGGGGACAGGGTGAGGGGCGACAAGGTGACAGGGTGAGGGGGGTGACAGGGTGAAGGAAGACGAACGTCCAACATCGAACGTCCAACATCGAACGGCTTCACGATAAGCGTTGGATGTTCGATGTTGGACGTTGGACGTTCGATGTTCAACACCCCCTCACCCTGTCACCTTGTCACGTCTCATGCCAGGCCTCGCGCCGCTTGCTCCAGGTCGCGCTTCAAGTGCCGAATGCTGGTGTAGAACAGGCAGCGGTGCGTCTTCACGTCGAAGTGCAGCGTCTCCCCATCGCGGGCGATGAACAGCACCGGCACTCCTTTCCCCCACGCATAGCCGACCTCCAGATACACGTTGGGCCGGGCCTCGCTCAGGTCGGCCAGCACGAAGCTGGCCGAGCGAATGCGGTCTTTCATCCGCTCCAGGATGTCGCCGGTGAAAGCCGCACGGTCGAGCCGTTCGCAGATGAAGCCGGCGTCGCGCAGGGCCGGATAGATGCCCAGCTCGTAGACGTCCTCGAACTGCTCCGAGAACGGCATGGCCACGAACACGTGCTGCTTGGGCCGCGCCGGCTCCAAGGCGCCGCCTAACGACGGCCCCCGGGACCCCTGCGAGGCGGTCGTGGGGGTGGGCAGCGGCGTAACGATCGTATCCTCGCTGCCTTCCTCGATGAGGGTGTCGTCGCTCCGCCGCTCTTCAAAGTCGCGGGCCAACAAGCTGGCCAGGAAGGCTGCCCGGCGACTGTTGCGCTCGACGAACTCCACGTGCTTGATCCGCGCCTGGGGCCACGACCGGCAGCCGTCCTCGAAGCCGCGGATCAGGTTCTGCAGCGATTCGCCGTGGTCCAGGCCCGTGCTGCCGCGCGGCAGCATGGCCGTGACCTTCGTGGCCGTGACCCCGCTCTTGGCCAGCGCCTCGACGGCCCGCAGCGCGAACCGATACATCTCGCCGTAGCCGAACTCCTCGGGCGGCGGCGTGCCGATAAACAGCACGTGCTTCTGCGGCAGTGTGCCCGCGGTGGCCACCAGCCGGCACTGACCGCCGCCGGGGCACGTTTCTTCCCACTTGATCAGCCCGCTCGACTCCAATTTCGCCGCGACCTGTCCCCCGGGCACGGAGTGGTAGCCGGCATACTCCATCAGGAGCACGTCCGAGGGAACCAGGGTGACATCGCCTTCGTGGACGGAGTACTGGAGCATGGAAGGTCGAAGAGAATCGAATCGCAGAGGTGCAGGACGCCCTTCGGAAGGCGCCCCTCGTCGTATTGTACGCACTCGAAGCCGCGCGGGGTATGGCGGGGCAGGGCCTAAATGACGAATGACGAATGACGAATGACGAAAGACAGAATGACGAATGAATGACGAATGCCAAATGACCCAAGAGAGTGACTAGTTTCCCGTTGCTTTCTCGTCATTCGTCATTGGGCCTTCGTCGTTCTTTCGACATTCGAGCTTCGTCCTTCGTCATTGCCTCGGTGGCAGCGTGGCCCTGCGTGTGATACTCTAGCGCCAGCTGGATCCGGCCTTCCGCCAAATGCCCCCTCGACCGAGGAATTGCTCTATGCGACGGCGTGATTGTCTTGCAGGCCTGCTGACCCTGAGTGTCGTGCTCGTTGCGCCGCTTGCCGCGGGCGAAAAGCCAGCCGCCGGCCAAAAGCTCACCCTGCACGCCCGCACGCAGGTCGAGACGGCCAAGGGCACCGGCCGGTACCACTCGCTGACCAAGCCCATCGAGTGGGACGCCAGGCAGACGGTCATCGTCATCTGCGACATGTGGGACAAGCACTGGTGCGCCGGGGCCACCCGCCGCGTGGCTGAGATGGCGCCGCGGATGAACGAGGTGGTGGCCGCCGCCCGCAAACGGGGCGTGCTCATCATCCACTGCCCCAGCGACACGATGGACTACTACAAGGACACGCCGCAACGCAAGCTGGCCCAGCAGGCGCCCAAGGTCGAGACCAAGGTGCCGCTGGAGCGGTGGTGCCGCATCGACCCCAAGCGAGAGTCGGCCCTGCCGATCGACGACCGCGACGGCGGCTGCGACGACTCGCCCACCTGCAAGAACTACAAGGCCTGGACCAAACAGATCGAGGCCATCCAGATCGCCGAGGGGGACGCCATCACCGACAGCGCCGAGGCCTACTACCTGATGCGGCAGCGGGGCATCACCAACGTCATCGTGATGGGCGTGCACACCAACATGTGCGTGCTCGGCCGGCCGTTCTCGATCCGCCAGATGGTCTACCAAGGGCAAAACGTCGTGCTGATGCGCGACCTGACCGACACCATGTACAACTCGCGCAGTCAGCCGAAGGTCAGCCACTTCACAGGTACTGATTTAGTGGTCGAGCACATCGAGCGGCACTGGTGCCCGACGATCACCAGCACGGATTTCCTTAGTGCTGAGCAGAGCAGCGGCAAGCCGTTCCGTTTCTCCGAGGACAAGCGGCCGCACGTCGCCATCCTCATGGCGGAGGACGAATACCGCACCGAGCAATCGCTGCCGCCGTTTGCCCTGACGAACCTCGGTCCGGAGTTCAAGCTGAGCTACCTCTACGGCGACGAGAAAGACCGTAACAACCTGCCCGGCATCGAAGTGCTCAATGAGGCGGACGTGGCAATCGTCAGCGTCCGCCGCCGCGTGCTGCCCAAAGCGCAAATGGAGGTCGTCCGCAAGTTCATCGCCGCCGGCAAACCGATCATCGGCATCCGCACGGCCAGCCATGCCTTTTCGTTGCGGGCCAACGAGAAAGTGCCGGAAGGGCATGAAGCCTGGAGCACATTCGACCCCGACGTGATCGGCGGCCACTACACCGGCCATCACGGCGACGGCCCGAAGACTACCGTGGCCATCGCGTCGGGGGTCGAGCAGCATCCCATCCTGCGCGGCGTGGACGTCTCGAAGTTTGTCGGCAACGGCTCGCTCTATCGCAGCGCTCCGCTGGCGAAGACGGCGACCGCGCTGCTCACCGGCTCAGTCCCCGACAAGCCGAGCGAGCCGATCGCTTGGATCAACACCCGCAGGGACGGCGGCAAGACGTTCTACACGTCGCTGGGGCACATCGACGACTTCCAGCAGCCGGCTTTCCGGCAGTTGCTGGTCAATGCGGTGAAGTGGGCGACGACCAAGTAGACGCCAAATCGAGGAAGACGCGCCCCTCAATTTCGCCCACGCCGATGCGATTTCGGTCGATCGGTGGCCTTGTACGTGGAGGAGATTCCGATGACTGAACGCCGATCTCCCGGCTGGTGCCAATTGAGCCTCAAGTCGCTGTTCCTGCTGACGCTAGTGATCGCGGCGTTCTTTGCGGGTTACTCGCTGGCGGAGCAGCGAGCGGGCGATGCCCTGCGAGCGGCACGGGACGCCCAAT